>JANMTN010000304.1:0-4091 GCA_031390685.1 Desulfobulbaceae bacterium | reverse complement strand
CATGTTTTCAGAAATGCCATTATTCCCATTATCACCGGATTTCCTGGTTATTTTATCGCCGCCTTTTTTACCGGCAGTCTTCTGATTGAGACGATCTTTTCTCTCGACGGGATGGGGCTGCTTGCCTATCAATCCGTTCTCAACCGGGATTATCCAGTGGTGCTGGGAACGCTTTATTTCTTCACCATCGTTGGTCTCATCTCCCGCCTGCTGTCAGATCTCAGTTATCTGATGGTGGATCCCCGGATAAGTTTTGAGAGTGTTGAGTAACGTGGAAGAGCAAAATCCAATGTCAGCTTCCGGCCATGCCCCGGAGTCTTCGCTGCGGGCCGCCGCACCTCTGGTATACAGACGCTGGCGGAGGTTCAAGCGGAACCGGCGCGGCTACTTCAGTCTTCTGCTCTTTGGCCTGCTTTTTGCGCTCAGTCTGGGCGCTGAGCTGCTCAGTAATGATGTGCCGCTCCTTATTCGCTATGATGGCGAGTTTTATTTGCCACTGGTGCGCGAGTATCCCGAGAAGGTCTTTGGCGGGGATTTTGAGACCGAGGCAGATTATAAAGACCCCTATATCCTGGAGCGGATCACCAGCGGTGGCAATCTGGCCTTTTTCCCGCTCAACCGCCATAGTTTCAATACCATTAATCTGGCCATAGACGGCCCGGTGCCTTCACCGCCGACCAGCGAGAATATCCTCGGTACCGATGACCGGGGACGGGATGTCTTTGCCCGGCTGCTCTATGGCTTCAGGCTGAGTGTGCTGTTTGGTTTTGCCCTGACCCTGGTAGGCACCCTGGTGGGCATTGTTGCCGGGGCTATCCAGGGATTTTTCGGCGGCAGAACAGACCTGCTGTGCCAGCGTTTTATCGAGGTCTGGAGCGCCATGCCCGAGCTCTATCTGCTGATTATCTTTGCCTCCATCTTTAAACCGAGCGTTCTTCTGCTCCTGATCCTGCTCTCGCTCTTCAGTTGGATGGGGCTTTCCGATTATGTCCGCGCCGAGTTTCTTAAAGGACGGAACATGGAGTATGTGAAGGCGGCCCGGGCCCTTGGTGTCTCCAATGTCACGATCATGTACCGTCATCTTCTGCCGAATGGCATGACGCCGGTCATCACGTTTCTGCCCTTTCGGATGTCGGCTTCGATCCTGGCCCTGACCAGTCTCGACTTCCTTGGCCTGGGTGTGCCTCCATCCACCCCCAGTCTGGGTGAACTGCTGGCCCAGGGTAAGGCCAATATCGATGCCTGGTGGCTTTCCCTGTCCACCTTTGTTCTGCTGGTTGGAACCCTGGTTCTGCTGATTTTTATTGGCGAGGCCCTGCGTGAGGCCTTTGATCCCAGGAAGATGTAATGACTGGATGCCCATGACCACCATGAATTTCGTAACGGCTCCTTGTCTCTTATCTGCCAGACGCCGCTTCAAAGAAACAGCCGGAAGAGATTGGCTGTTTCCTTGAAGCGGCATAAGGTGCCGTTATAAAATGAGCAAAAAAAGCACTGCTCATTTCATGACGGCACCTAAATGATAGGTGCGATTTGGCTTCAGGTGAGGTATTCTGCACAAGAAGAATGGGTTTTTTGCTGATATTTTAGATGATGTTTAAGCAGGGTGAAGGCAGTATGCAACGAAATCCCGTGGAAAAATTTGGAGAGACGGGCCTCTATGTGCTTCAGGATATGGGGCGGATGGGCCTCTATCTGTGGCTTGCGGTCAAAGGAATATTCAGACGTCCTTTCCGTTTCGCCGAGTTCATGCGGCAACTGCATTTTATCGGGGCCGGTTCCGTGATGGTCATCTTCTTTACCGCAGCATCGACGGGTATGGTGCTGGGGTTGCAGGGCTATTATTCGCTGAACAAATTCGGGGCGGAGGGAATGCTTGGCTCCGCCGTTTCGCTGACACTGATCATGGAGCTCGGGCCGGTCCTGACCGCCATCATGGTGGCCGGGCGGGCTGGTTCTGCCATGTGCGCCGAGCTTGGCATCATGCGGATCTCGGAGCAGATTGATGCCCTGGAGTGCATGGCCGTTGATCCCTTTCGCTATCTGATCAGTCCCAAATTCCTGGCCGCGCTGGTCTCTCTCCCCCTGCTGACGGCCCTCTTTGATGTGGTGGGGATTGCCGGCGGCTATCTTGCCGGGGTGCATCTCATGGGGGTGAATCCCGGCAGTTTTCTGGAGGGGATGCGGACGAGCGTGACCAACCATGATATCTTGCTGGGGACGATCAAATCCTTTGTCTTTGCCCTGCTGGTGGTCTGGATCTGCACGGGACGCGGCTATCTGGTCTATCAGATCCGTGGCGCCGGGTTTGGAGCCCAGAGTGTCAGCCGGGTGACCACTCAGGCCGTGGTCTTTTCGTCCATTGCCGTGCTGATCTTCGACTATTTATTGACAGCGGTGCTGTTATGAGTGACGTTTTATGAGTGAATTTGCCATAGAATTCAGAGATGTGGTTAAATCTTTTGCCAAAACGGATGGGAGCAGACAGACGATCCTTGATCATGTCAATTTTACCATCCCTGTCGGCAAGACCACCATCATTGCCGGCGGCAGCGGTCAGGGGAAAAGTGTCACCCTGAAGCTGATCCTTGGCCTGATGCCGGTGGACAGCGGCCAGATTCTGGTCTCGGGTGTTGATATGACCGGGCTGCGGGGGCGGGCCCTTGAACAGTTGCGCACGCGGTTTGGGGTTCTGTTTCAGGGCGCGGCCCTGTTTGACTCCCTGAGTGTCTTTGAGAATGTGGCCCTGCCGCTGCGGGAGCGAACCACCAAGTCGGAACAGGAAATCCATGACCAGGTCATGGCCATTCTGAGCCAGCTTGAGCTGACTGGTCATGAGGAAAAGTTTCCCGCCCAGTTGAGTGGCGGCATGCGCAAACGGGTGGGTCTGGCTCGGGCCTTGCAGTTGAAACCGGAGATCATGCTTTTTGATGAGCCAACGACCGGCCTTGATCCGGCCATGACCCAGGATATCTATAACCTTTTTGCCAGGACCCAGAAACAGGTTGGGTACACGGCGGTGATTGTCAGCCATGATATCCCCAAGGTCTTTCAGCTGGCCGATCAGATTGTTGTTTTAAATGAGGGAAAAACCGATGTGTTTGCCAGCTCTGAGGCCATGCAAGAGTCGCAGGAGCCGCATATCCGCGCCTTTGTGGAGAGCATAATGGGTGTAGTAAGTGAAAGAGAACCGGCTAAGCCGTTGTAAATAAATAACATGGCCACCTGAATGGCCGGAATGGCATAAGGAGCCGTAAAAGAAATAGTTATGAAGAGACAAGTTATTTCGTAACGGCTCTTAATCAATCAGTGAAATGTCCCAGAGTTATGTGATGGAATGGTGGAAAAATGAAACAGAACGGTCTTGAATTCTTTGTTGGTCTATTTATGGTGGCTGGTTTTCTTGCCTTTGGCTATCTGGCCTTGCAGCTTGGTGAGGTCGGGATTCTGAACGCGAGGAAGAGTTATGTAGTCAACGCCGAGTTTGACAATATCTCCGGGGTGAAAAAGGGCGCGGCGATCCAGGTCGCCGGGGTGGTAGTGGGGCAGGTCAAGCGCACCTGGCTTGGCGAGGATGATCTTGCCCATGTGGCACTGCAGATTGATAACGGGGTAAAGGTTCCGGTTGATTCCATGGCCTCGGTCAAGTCGCAGGGGATTGTTGGCGATAAGTATATTCAACTGACCTTGGGCGGTGATGACAAGTTATTTGCTGATGGGGGTGTGCTGACCGAGACCGAGTCAGCGGTTGATCTGGAGTCGCTGATCAGCAAGTTTGCCTTTGGCAGTGTAAAAAAAGAAGGTCCCTGATAAGCACGACGCATGCATTGCCATTCTCAACAGTCTTATCCATGAGCGTCAAAAACTGTTTTCAGCAGATTTGCGATGGCGATGTCCTCAGTTATGAGCAGGCGCTGGTGCTGGCGGATGGTTCTGATTTAAGCGAACTGTGCCGGGCGGCGGACGGGTTGCGTCGTTTTTTTCATGGCAGCTCTTTTGATCTCTGCTCCATTATCAATGCCCGTTCCGGGCGCTGTTCCGAGGACTGCCGTTATTGCGCCCAGTCGGCCCGTTATCCGGCGGCCATTGAC
>JANMTN010000274.1:0-3317 GCA_031390685.1 Desulfobulbaceae bacterium | reverse complement strand
GCCCGCAGTTTCGTCTTTGCTCACGGAGATTGCTGCCGACAACAGGATGTCGCCGGTATCCATGCCTGCGTCCATCTGCATGATGGTGACGCCTGCCTGTACGTCGCCCTTGATTACGGCCCACTGGATGGGTGCGGCCCCACGGTGTCTGGGCAACAGGGAACCATGGATGTTGATGCAGCCCACCCCGGGAAGTTCGAGGATAGAGGCTGGAAGAATGCGGCCAAAGGCAGCGACGACGATCAGGTCTGGACAGTAGCTCTTGAGGATGGTGGTAAATTCTTCGGTGCGGATCCTGGTGGGTTGCAGTACCGGGATGCCCGCTTGCTCCGCCGCCATCTTGACCGGCGGGGACGACATTTTTTTGCCGCGGCCCTTGGGACGATCAGGCTGGGTAACGACGGCCACGATCCTGTCCGGTCCGTCCAGCAGTTTGTGCAGGGCAGGGACAGCAAAGTCCGGGGTTCCCATGAAGATGATGCGGAAGCTTTTGTCTGCCATCTTTATTTCTTTTTTTCGGCCAGCATTTTCTGGACCTTTTTTTTGTAAAGGGTGCGCTTCAAGGCGCTCAGGTGGTCGAGAAAGAGAATCCCTTGCAGGTGATCAATCTCGTGCTGGAGGACAACGGCAAAGCGGTCTTCGGCGGTCAGTTCTCTGGGCTCACCGTTTAGATTCTGGTAGGAGACAGTGACCTTTTTATACCGTTTGACATTGGCGGTCAGGTCAATGACACTGAGACAGCCTTCCTCGTCGACCTGGGTTCCTTCATGACCAATAAGGCAGGGGTTGATCATGGCCAGGATCTTTTGTTCTTTTTCGATCTTGGTTACATCGACCACAATCAACCGGATAGACTCGCCAACCTGGGGCGCGGCCAGACCAATGCCGGGCGCATTATACATGGTCTCGGTCATGTCCTTGACCAGTTCGATAAGCCCTTCGTCAAAAACGGTGATCGTTTGTGTCTGCTGACGGAGGACCGGGTCTGGAAATTCTAAAATTGTACGTATGGCCATGGAAAGGAATATAATGTTTTTGTTGAGGCTTGTGTAAAACCCTCCGACAAGAGGAGACTGATGAGGTTTCTTTTTTCTATCTTCTTTAAAAATAAACTATAACACAGAAATCGGATTTTCGCCATAAGACGGGGCTGGTTTAACATCTTCATGCTGAAGCATCTGGCGTCGATAAGTGAACTCGTGGCCATCTCTTTCACTCTTTATGGATGGGCGAAATTTCCAAGTATTGAATTTCTATGATTGTTTACAAATCATTGTGATGTTATCGTGATAAAATATGGAAGGTTAAAATAAATAGAAATTTATCCCCAGATTTCAGCTTTAAACGTATGGGTTAAAGTCGTAAGGTATTCGGTATTATCATTGTGTTTACCGTGTCAAGGCCCTTGTGTACTTCAACTCCGGGAAAGAGTCTGAATGAACAAGCGGATTATTCTCTTTTTGAGGTATGCGTGTCTTTATGTCCCTTCTTCTGGCGGCAGACATAGGCGGAACCAAGAGCGCCCTGGCGGTTTTTGACCTTCAGGACGATCTGAGGTCAGCGCCACTGGTCCAGAGCGTTTATGCCAACTGCGATTTTAGCGGCGTCCCGGAGCTTGTCAGCTCCTTTTTGGGAGAAACCGGATACGTTCCCGAATACGCCTGCCTCGCCGTGGCTGGAGTGATTGGTAATGGTCAGGCTGTGATGACCAACCTCCCGTGGGTGATCAGTGAATCGTTGCTGGCGGCGCGCTTTGGTTTTAGCGGCGCATGGCTGATCAACGATCTGACCGCTGTCTGTTCCTCTCTTCCCCTTCTGCAGACAAATGATTGGATAGAGTTACAGTCTGGACAAGAGGTCCCTGGCGGCGTTCGGGCGGTAATTGCCCCGGGAACCGGTCTGGGCGAGGGTTTTCTGGTGCAGAGAGGAGGAGCGGTCTGGGCTCAGGGGACAGAGGGCGGTCATTGTGATTTCGCCCCGACCGATGCCACCCAGGCCGCCCTTCTTGACTGGATGCGGCAGCAGCATCCATGGCCTGCCCCTGTAAGCTATGAAATGCTTTGTTCCGGTCTGGGGATTCCCACTCTCTATGCTTTTTTCAAGGCATCGGGGATGGAAGAGTCGAAGGGCGTCCGTGCGGCGCTGGCAAAGGCCGGGGATCAGACCCCGGTGATTGTAAATGGCGCCCTTGATGGCGAGAATCCCTGCCTCTTATGCCGGAAGACCGTGGAGCTTTTTCTGACCATCCTCGGGGCCGAGGCCGGAAATCTTGCCCTGAAACTGTACTGTACGGGCGGCGTGTACATTGGCGGCGGGATCATGCCGCGTCTTGCCGGCCGGATTTCCTTTGCCCCCTTGCTTGCGGCCTTCCATAACAAAGAAAAGATGGCGGCGCTGATGGCAACTATCCCGGTGCGCATGATCACCAGAAAAGATACGGCCTTGCTGGGCGCTGCCAGCTATGGAGCGACAATGGTGTCCTCTTCTGGTGTTACGATGCAGTCGTAGCCGAAGGTGGCAAGGTAATTATCCCATAGTGCTGGCAGTGACGGTGGCAACAACAATATATCTGGTTAATTTGCCGCTGAATGTGAGAAGGGAAAACAACAGGAAGTTCAGACGGAATGAACCGCTGACCAGGCACAGCGGGTCGCCGATGATGGGTACCCAGGAGAGCAGGAGAGACCAGGAACCGTATTTCCGGTAAAGAAGAACCGTCTTGTTAAACCGGGCCTCATCAATGCGCAGGATCTTTGTTACCAGAAAAGAAGAACCCCAAAATCCAATGCCGTAAGTGGTGCAGGCCCCCAGAAAGTTGCCCAGGGTTGCCACCATAACCACATCTTCTATCTGGTGTGCCTGCAGGATCAGGGTGACCAGCAGCCATTCCGAGCCGAGCGGCAGGATGGTTGCCGCCAGAAAACTGATTAAAAAGAGCGCTGTCAGGCTGTGATGGAGGAGAAAATCGTTCAAGTTTGTCGCGGTTCTTTTTGTGGACAAGCTCTTCAGTAAAATGAGTGCTGGTCGTGTGAGATGAAAGGATAAGGGCAGTCAGTGAGAGGGTGGGGGGATAAAAAAAGCAGGTCTTTATCGCTTTCTGAAAGTGTTTAAAACTGGTGCGCCCGGAGGGATTCGGACCCCCGACACCTGGATTCGAAGACCTTTGCACCTTTTCGTCAAGGTAACACAAGAAACCTTTATAACTCAATCGTCACAAACATCTTCAGCGTGTGCCTACAAGTACATTAGTGCTATGCTGTGGCCAGTTTCTTCTTGTGGACTTGTTTTCCCATTGAGTAAACGAAACAAAGGAAAGG
>JANMTN010000288.1:0-6015 GCA_031390685.1 Desulfobulbaceae bacterium | reverse complement strand
TTCAAAACCGAACGCGGTCACGGACCGGCGTTCTTCATCACCACGCTGGTTGCTCAATTGGTACTAGGGGTTTTGGCTTCCATGGTCGTCATGTGGTTCTCGCGTCAGCGAGAATTTCGCGCCGACAGCGGCGGCGCATCTCTAGCCGGGCGCCAAAACATGATTGCGGCTCTTAAGCGTCTCGGTTCGCTCCATTCACAACCGCTGCCGGACAAGATGGCAGCCTTCGGAATTGCCGGTGGCGGCGGCGCGGGACTCAAGCGGCTGTTCATGACGCATCCGCCGCTGGAAGAGCGCATTGCCAGATTGCAGTCGATGGCTAACCCACAGTGAGCACTATTTATGAAATGCCCCGTATGCAAAGAAGTGAGCTTGGTCATGACCGACCGCGCTCAAATGTGCGCCCAACGATCCACCCGCTCAACGCGGACGTTGAGCGTCTTTGCAGCCTCGCCCTCAATGACATATCAATAGGACAGACGGCCCCATGCTGCGCTACCTAGACACATTTGAGAAGATCATCACCCGCGTCCTGCTCGTCATGATGGCCGGCGTGGTGCTGCTTGCCACCATCGAGTTGGCGTGGCTCCTCGTCAAGGACGTGCTGAGTCCGCCGCTATTCTTGTTGGACCTCCACGAGTTGCTGGAGCTGTTCGGTCAGTTCCTGCTGGTGCTGATCGGAATCGAGTTGCTCCACACGATGAAGATCTACATCGAGCATCGGGTGATCCACCTCGAAGCGGTGATCATTGTGGCGTTGATCGCGATGGCCCGAAAAATCGTGGTCCTGGAACCGAAGGAGCTACCCGAGGGAACACCGTTGGGCATAGCCGCCCTGGTGCTCGCGCTCGTTCTCGGCTACTACCTGGTGAGACGCAGTCGCTGGGAACAAAGAGATCCAGACCCGGAAGGCAAGGCATGAGTATCGAATCCACCGGCACGCCGGTTCTCTATCTTGGATTCACGCTGCTGGTCATCGTCTTGCTGGCGGTCGATTTTTTCGCGCTTAAGGCCCAGGGCGCCCACCGGGTGAGTGTGAAGGAGGCGGCCGCGTGGTCGGTGGTGTGGATCGCCATCTCGCTTGCCTTCTGCGGTTGGTTCTGGTGGTACCTCGACGGGCGCTTCGGTCGGGAGCTGGCGAACGAGAAGGCGCTGGAATACCTGAGCGGCTACCTCATCGAGAAGTCGCTCGCCGTGGACAACGTCTTCGTGTGGATTACCCTCTTCAGCTTTTTCGCGGTGCCAGTAGCATTCCAGAAGCGAGTGCTCGTACTGCTTCGTCGCCGCTCGACAGCCTTCTCGGTGTCAACTTGAATGCTTTTTGGAATAAGAATATAAAAACAATACCTATCCGAAGGAGGACCATATCATGAGCAACGAAATTTGCCGATTGCTGGTAGTGGATGACGAAAGCATCGTCGGCAAACGCCTCAAGCAGGTGTTCAGCAAGATCGGCTTCGAGGTCGAGACCTATACCGAGGCGGCCCCGGCCATGGCCGCCATGGCCGAAAAACCCTTTGATATCGTGGTGACAGATCTGAAGATGGATGGCATGGACGGCATGGAGGTACTCAAACGGGTACGCGACATGAATCCGCGCACCCAGGTGATCATCATCACCGGCTATGCCTCACCGGCTACGGCGGAACTTGCCCAGCAGCAGGGAGTTTTTGAGTTCCTGGCCAAGCCCTTCCGTCTGGACGAACTCAAACAGGTTATTTTCCGCGCCCTGGAACAGCAAAAGGGCGGCAACTAAACGGTTCTTTGAAAAAACAGGATAGCGTTATGAGTATTACTCCACCCTTTCCACCTTCTCTCCAGGAAGGCAACCAGCAACAGCCCGCCGAGCGATGCTGCCCCTGCCTTCCTTTTCTGCCTCGCTCCATCAAGGGCAAGCTCATCGTCTCCCTGCTCATCATTTCCGTGCTGGGCATCAGCGCCACCTTCTCTGCCAACTATGCTATATGGCGCATCCAAGATAAAATCCAAATCATTGAGTCTTTTTTTGAGCTGAATCAGAACGTTCTTGAGATGCGGCGTTACGAGAAGAATTATCTGCTGTACAATAACAAGGAAGACCTGATAAGCGCCCTGGACTATATCGATCAGGTACGTGCCTCCCTCAATCAAGTACAGACATCCCTGGTTGTGGCCAAGAAGCTTTTTCCAGACAGTGAACAAAATCTGCAAACATTTTTCGCCGAGGAGCTGGGTAAATACGAATCGATCTCCCAGCAACTGATGGCAGAGGATCTCCTCCTGAACAGCAGAAAGCTGCTAAAAGAGACCTTGCGTACCCATGGTCAGGACATCACTAAATGGGTTTTCGACATGGATACCAAAGCCCGCATCCAGGTAGAGCGGGAGGTGGTCACTTACCAGAAGATCGGGACACGAATTCTGTTTCTGGCCTGTTTAGTGGGTGGAATCCTCATCTATTTTTTGCTGGGCTGGATCATCCGGCCGTTGACAGCGATCCGCGAGGCCGCCGCCCAGATCATGCAGGGCAAGATGAACTCCATCCCGATCAATGAGGCGGTCAGCTGCTCGGAGGAGGGCGTCGAACTGGTTAACTCCCTGAACCTGATGCTGAAGGCCCTTAACACCAAGCAGGATCAACTGGTCCAGTCGGAAAAACTGGCGGCCATCGGCAAGGTCACCGCCGGCATCGCCCATGAGATCAACAACCCCTTGAACAATATCTCGCTTACCGCCGAGGCAATGCTCGAAGACCTGCCCAATCTTACCGACGACGATACCCTGGAAATGGTCCACGACATCCTGGCCCAGTCAGATCGAGCCCGGGAGGTAGTGCACCATCTGCTCGAATTTTCCCGCACCCATAAAAATAACGTCACTATGAGGGTCGATCTGGTCAAGCTGGTGAACGATTCCATCGCCTTGGTGCGCAACCAGTTCCGCCTGGGCGAAATCACCTATAACTACCAGCACCCGGACCAACCGCTGCCGATAACCGGCACCCCCCCCCAACTCCAGCAGGTGCTGGTCAACATCATGCTGAACGCGGTGCAGGCCATGCAGCCGGGCGGTCGCCTCGATATTGGGGTAACAGAGGAAGACAAGGACGCAATCATCACTATTAAGGACACCGGCGCCGGGATTCCCCGCCAGATGTTACCCCATATTTTCGACCCCTTCTTTACCACCAAGAACGAGGGCACCGGCCTGGGCCTCTCTCTCAGCTACGCCATTATCAAAGATCACCAGGGCGATATTGAGGTTAAGAGCGAGGAAGGCTCCGGCACCACCTTCCGCATCAAATTACCACGAGCACCGGAGGAAGGGGCATAGGCGCCATGAAGATCTTCGACAAGAGCGGGGAGACCGCCGCATTTTCCGCGACCTTTCAGCAGTTCCGCCGCATCCTCTCCTTAAATAATGAGGTGCTGGAAAAAATCGCCCACATGGAAGGGGCGCTTTCCGGCGAATATGTCTTCGACCGGAAATTTCTCTCCGAGGCGGTGGCAGCCTTAAGCGAGCTGATGCGGGAGGTGATTTACTGCCTGAACAACCTGGCTGACGACCGCTACCTGGGCCTCTATGAACGCTACGAGGAGATTGCCGATAAACTGGCGGTACTGGCCTCCGACTATGCCGGTCCCTACGACCGGAACCTCACCCTGTCCTATGATCTGATCAACAGTGATTTCGAGGAGCTGGTCGGCGCCAAGAATGCCACCTTGAGCGAGATCCGCAACCGCCTGAACCTGCGGGTGCCCGAAGGCTTTGCCATAACCGTGGCTGCCTACCGGCAATTTATGGAGGAAAACGATCTCTTTACCCAGATCGATGTCATCTCCGCCGAAGGTGGGAGCAGCCGGGAGCGGAGCAACCGCATCGACAGACTGCTGCAACAGGCCCGGTTTCCGGAAGGGCTGGTAACGGTGGTACGAGACGAGCTGGCCCAACTGCTTATGCACAGCGACGTCCCGGTGCCGCTGGCGGTCCGCTCAAGCGGGGTGGGTGAAGATGCGGGGACCCGCAGTTTTGCCGGGCAATTCCATTCAGTACTGGAGGTGAGGCCGGAGCTGTCCTCGGTGCTTGCCGCCTACCGGCAGGTGATCACCTCCCGTTTTTCAGTAGCGGCCCTGGAATATCTGGGCCCTGCAGCCGGCAGCCGGGACATCCCCATGGCCGTCGGCGTACAACCCATGATTGCGGCCCGCGTTGCCGGCGTCACCTACAGCCGCAACCCGGAGCAACCGGACGAGAACCACCTGCTCATTACCGCAGTGCTCGGCCAGGCCCGTGACCTGGTCGAAGGCAAGACAACAGCAGACCACTATCTGGTCAGCCGCACCTGGCCCTTTGCCCTGCTCGAAAGCGAGCTGGTCGCGCCCGCAGACTTTTCCGGCAGAAAAACAGCCCTCGATCTTCTGCCCAGCGGCCTGCGCCGCGGCTCAGCCTTGCTTACCCCCCAGGAACTGGCCCAGCTCGCCGAACAGGCCCTGCTTCTGGAAAAGGCCTTCGGCGAAACCCAGGATATCGAATGGGCCCTGGCCGACGAACTCTTTATCCTCCAGAGCCGTCCTTTTTTTCTGCCGGCAAAACCAGCGCCGCTGCCAGGTGAGCTGGCCGCCGAGCTGGCCGCTGCCACCCCGCTCATGCACGGCAAGGGCCAGGTCGCCCAGCTCGGCATTGCCACGGGTAAGGTTGTGCATGTGGATCAGGACACCGACCCCAAGCTCTTTCCGGTGGGCGCCATCGCCGTGGCCCGCTTTCCGAGCCCGCAGCTCAGCCCTATTGTCTGGCGGGCCGCCGCAATCATCACCGATGTTGGCGGCCCCACCGGCCATCTCGCCACCATCGCCCGCGAATACCGGACTCCGGCCCTGTTTGGCACCGGTGAGGCCACGACCCTTCTCGCCGAGGGAGCGGAGATCACCATTGATGTGGAAAATAAACAGATCTACCAGGGGATCATCAAAGGGCTGGTCCGCCTGCAGGCCACGGAAGAAGACCCGTACCGCTCCTCAAAGGAACTGCAGATCCTGCGGCGGATCCTGCGCTGGACGGCGCCCATTACCCTGATCGATCCCACGGCCACGAATTTTACCGCCGAAAACTGCCGTACCTTCCATGACATCCTGCGTTTTGCCCATGAAAAGGCCATTGCAGCCCTTCTCCATTTTCATGGCGCCAAAGGCGGAAGAGAAGGGATGCAAAGCCGGCCGGTGCGGCTGCCGGTGCCGCTCAAACTGCGAGTCATCGATATCGGCGCCGGCATTGCCCCGACCGCACCGCGCCAGGGCGAACTCACCCTGGCAATGCTCAACAGCCGGCCGCTTCTGGCCATCCTCACCGGATTTCTCAAAGACACCGAGGGCGGCAAGGAACCGGTGGTCCTCGGCATCAGGGATATCCTCTCCGGCCTCGGCAAACCGATGGCCCTGCTCGGCGGGACATCCTATCCGGGCGACAATCTGGCCATCATCGCCGAAGAGTACTGCAACCTCAACCTGCACCTGGGCTATCACTTCAATGTGGTGGACGCCTACATGTCGGCCGATCCAGACAATAACTACATCTATTTCCGCTTTGTCGGCGGCCTGGCTGACAGGAGCAAACGCGAATGGCGGGCCCGACTGATCGGGACCATTCTCGCCGGCCTCTACTTCAAGGTAGAGCGCACCGGCGATCTGGTGATCGCCAAGGCCAGAAATCTTGACCTGTTACAGATGGAGCGCGTCCTTGGCCGACTGGGAGAGCTGATCTCGTTTACCCGCCAGCTTGACGTGCAGATGCGCGATGAGGCGGCCATCGAACAGTTCTTCCTGCAGTTCCTCTCCTCCCTGAAAGAAGAGCAGTCAGGAGAGAGGCACTAACCATGCGGCGCTGGCTGACAAAACAGTTCGACCGGATGCGGGAAGGCCGGGCGCAACGCAAGGTTGACGCCCAAAACCTGCTCAAGGCGCGCTACCATGTGTTCCGCTCCCTGCTGGCCAGCAATAACCGGGCAGTGGACGGTCTCACCGATATCTCCATCCTCCTCCG
>JANMTN010000286.1:0-8353 GCA_031390685.1 Desulfobulbaceae bacterium | reverse complement strand
TGCGTAGATTTTTTTTTGAACCAACAGATAGAAATGGCGATGAGGTCCGGCTGCCGGAGACTGAGTCCCGCCATATCTCCAAGTCCCTGCGTCTGCACGTCGGCTCCCAGGTCCAGCTCTTTGACGGCACCGGGATGCGCTATCTGGCCGAGATCACAAACATCGGCAGACAGGTTATCGCCCGCATCCTTACTGCGGACGATGAGCAGCAAGAGGAGGGAGCGTTGCTGCATGTGGAGCAGGCACTGCTGAAAAATGCAAAAATGGATTTTGTCGTCGAGAAATGTACCGAACTGGGAGTCGCGACCTTTATCCCTTTTATCAGCAGCCGCTGTCAGGGGAAAATCGACGATGAAGAGCGGGGCGGCAAGAGACAGCAGCGCTGGCAGCGGCTTGTGGAATCGGCCTGCAAACAGTGCTCCCGGCCCCGGCCCATGGAACTGAAGAATGCCACGTCCCTGGCCGGTTTATGTTCTTCTGCCAACCATGAGCCGCACACCCTGCGCCTCCTGTTCTGGGAAGAGGAAAAAGAAATGAGCCTGCACGACCTCCCTCCCTTTGCTGATTACAACCAGATCCATCTCCTGCTGGGGCCGGAAGGCGGTTTCAGCAAAGAGGAGGTCGAACTCGCCGGCCGCGCGGGCTATCAAAGCATCAGTCTGGGGCCGCGCATCTTAAGGGCCGAGACCGCCACCGTGGCCGCCATTTCCATTGTCCGCTATCTGGCAGGCGATATGTAAAACTGTTACTTTTTCAATCCTGCAAGGTCGCAACATCACCCTGCCGCCAGGCGGCATATCTTATTCCAAAAAGCATTCAAATTGACACCGAGAAGGCAAGCGAGCGGCGGACGAAGCAGTATGGGGGTAGTACGGTGAGGAGCCGCGCAGTACAACCGGCGAAGGTGCCGGCTTGAATGCGGATTGGAATTATTTACAGAAAAAAAAGCTCTTTGGCCTCTCAAGTAGGGGGAAAGAGGACCAAAGAGTTTTCTTAGTCTCACATAATAAACTATATTATCGTGAATATTTTTATAACACCAAGGTATCAAGAGACATATTAATACCTGTACTCATCGAACAATGCTCTTCATTCTCCCGGACCAGATACAC
The DNA here is from genome assembly GCA_031390685.1 of Desulfobulbaceae bacterium. Taxonomy (GTDB): domain Bacteria; phylum Desulfobacterota; class Desulfobulbia; order Desulfobulbales; family Desulfocapsaceae; genus UBA2270. Next base: position 7,241 of record JANMTN010000286.1, on the reverse strand, counting down.
AGAGCAGTTTACGTCTTTCAAGATTGCCCCCGCAGCATCACGGACAACTTCTAATCCTCGCCGGAATGGATGGCTCATGATGAGCAGATCATAATTCCCTCCGGCAAGTTCATTTACTATCTCATCAGTGACTCGACCACTAGCAGATTTGATTTCGCAATCCCAAGGGCAGCGCTTGCGAAACGTGGTCACGAGAGCAACTTCACTGTTCAATTCATCGTCGCGGGCATATTCCAGAAAATCCGCGCGCGAGTCGCTTCCTGACAACCAATCATGCCCCGTGTAATCATTCCAGGTGGTATCTAGAACGAACAGGGCCGTAAGATGTGCCTGTTTTTCGGCGGCGAATTTGATCGCCTCGTCCATGGTTCGCGTCGATGGGTCCAAGGCCAGTAATATTTTCATTTAGGGAAGGGTTCCTTTCTCATGTTCAAGTACCAGGATCTCTGTCTCACCTTTCTTCACCTTATCCTCGGGCTTGGCACTTACGGACAGGATCTTGCCATTGGTTATCGCCTTGTATTTTTTAGGTTCGGGTTTTCCCTTTATCTCCAGCGAATACAGTAAATCTCCTTTATTCACCTCGCTCCCCGGTTCGACCGCAACAGCGACGACCTTTCCGCTTGCGGGAGCTTTAAGGGTAACGCTGGGGATGATAAAGGCCATATAGACAAGAATCGAAGCCACGACAATGGCCACAAAAACCATGGCGGCCATGTCTTCGTGACGGTCGGTTCTAAAGACGGTCATTTTGGTGTTTTTCTTTGTTTCAGACATGAATTATCTCCTTAGAAATTGGCTTCTTTTGCGACAAAAAGCAAGACCACGATCAGGGCAAGGACATACTTGAAGGCTCCGGCAGCCAAGCCGACCTTAAGGGGCGCCCCGCCAGCGGCCCTGAGCTCACGAACATCTATATAGGCGCCCTGGCCAACAAGGCCCAGTCCGAAAATCCAACTCATGACCTGACGCATGAGATGGATCGTCTCGGACCCTTCCGCACCCAGCATTCCCAGGGATGAAAGCGCGGTCATGCCAAAGAAGCCAAAGATGAAAATAGGAAATTTGTCTTTGATGATGCCAACCAGGGTAACGTGCTCGGCTTGGGCTTCTGCCCGCCAGTACCACATGGTGATAAAGAAGACGACGAAGGGAATGGAGATGACGCGAACAACGTTCCAGATTTCTCCGTAGGCCACGGCGGTGCCCGGGGCAATATCGGGATTGTAGGCCAGACAGGTGGCCAGTACCTGGCCGGAATTAAGAATACCTGTGCCGACCCAGGCGCCAAACTGATAATCGGTGAGGTTCAGCATGTGGCCGATGAAGGGGGAGAGAAACATGGTCAGGATGCCAAAGCCGAGAATCGTGGCAATGGCAATAGCCACATCCGCCGGTTTGGCGCGCACGGCCGGGGTTGTGGCAACGGCTGCGGAAACGCCGCATACCCCGCAGGCTGCAGCCATGACTCCTATGAGGGAGCGGTCCATTTTCTGGCGCCCTCCGTACCATATGACAAAAAGGACAGTGCCGAAAACAAAGGAAAAGATCAGGGTTATGGCTATGCTGCCAACCTTGAACAGGCCCTGGATGGTGTACAGGGAACCCAGCATCATGACGCCTGCTTTTATGAACAGGCGTGTAGTGCGGAAGCCTTCTTCAGCCCATGCGGGAATCTTCCCGGACCACAGGATGTTTCTATACACCATCCCGGTGATGATGGCCAAAAGGATGTAGTTCAGGCTCAGAACCTTGACCAGCCATCCTTTCTGACCCATGACCACAGCATCTGCCATCCATGGTTCTACATAGATGCGCAGGACGTAGAGGGTAAGCACCATAAACGCGAGGCCGGGAATGATGGCCATTACCTTGGCCATGCCATGTTTTTCTTCCATAAATCCTCCTTTATTTTATGACGAGAACATGACAAGGGGCATGCTCCACAATTTTTGCTGATACGCTGCCAAGAAAAAACCTGTTAGCGCCATGCCTTCCGTGCGAACCGACCACGATGAGATCGGCCCCGATTTCCTTTGCCGTATCAATAATCTTTTCCGCCGGATGGCCATCTTTGATCACAATCTCTGCCTTGATTCCCCTTGCCACCAGTTCATCAGTCACCTTTTTCATGGAGCTTTCCGCCTCGGAAAAAAGCGATTCTGTTATAAATTTGCACTCACTGTCGGAGACTTCGGTAAGACACAAATCCGGAGCAACAGTCATGATTGTGATCTCCGCTCCCATCTTCTCTGCCATTCTACTTGCCTCCTGCAATGCCTTGTCCGCGTGAGCAGACCCATCATGGGCAACCAGAATCTTCATTGCAACACCTCCCTTCTCTTAAAATTAAAATCTATCGCTCTTTTCTGACGAGCATGGTTGATTTCTGGTTGCAAAGGAGGTGCCATTTAAAATAAAAAACTAATATAATAAAAATGGCATAAAAACCAGTAAGTTACTAATGCAAGCCTTTGATATATTTTTAACTGGAACACAAAACAGGGGACACAAGTGCATCCATTGGTATCCACTGACATCTTCAGTTGACACTCATCAGGATTTTATGATTATATAAAAAGTGGCTTTAAAAATTCTCTTCCGCACTTTGCATGGGAGATAAAAATGATAATAGACAAGGGATCACTCATGGAGCGGTTTTTTAAAATCAAACCACCAGGCGTGCAGGGTAAATTTCTGATGGGTCTTGCCGGGATTCTTTTTTTCTTCTGTCTTCTCTGGTCCACCACGATTTACTTCTATCAGAAAAACCGCCTGCAGGAAGAAGCCTTCCGCAGGACCGAGCTTATCATGGCAGCGGTCAATGCCAATCGTGCCTATATCCAGGATATCTTACGTCCACGAATGTATGAATTGATAGGCCATGACAACTTTATCATTGAGGCAATGTCCACGTCCTATGTGAGCCGGGTTATCATGGAAAAATTCAAGGAAGGCATGCCCAATATCATCTATCGCCGGGTTGCCATCAATGCCAAGAATCCAGGATTTGAAGCCGATCAACAGGAGATAGAGATGATTCGATACTTCAACGAAAACCCGGAAACTGAATCCTGGCAAGGAATTCGAGTTGTTAGAGGAGAACATTACTATGTACGGTTCAGCCCGGTCCGTTACGATAAATCCTGCCTGCATTGTCACGGAAAACCGGAAGATGCTCCGGTAAATATCCTTGAATTATATGGCGAGAAAAAAGGGTTTCATAAAAAAACGAACCCTATCGACAGCGTGGTCAGTGTGGGAATCCGTGTCGAAGAAGGCCTGCGTCGTATCAATGAATTTGCTGTTTCTGTTTTCAGCGCTGTCTTCATATCCTTTTTCTTTCTGTATGCCATTATTGCTTTTTCCTTTAACAAGCTGATAGTCCAGAATATCCGGACTCTGCTTGATGCTTTTCGCTCAAACCTGACCGATCAGAAAGGCGAATACCTGTATCAACAGGCCCGGAACATGGATGAAATCGGTGAACTGCATGCGACCGCGACCCTTCTTGCAGGACACTTACAAGAAAACAGCCTGCAACTCGTGGATTATGCAGAAAATCTTGAAATAAAGGTTGAAGAAAGGACGAACGCGCTGCAAAAAGCCCAGAATCAGTTGCACCAGCAAATGCGGAGCCAGGGCCGGGAACTGAAAACCCTGAATATTATTGCTGAACTTATCACCCAGCCTGTTGATCTTCTCAGCATTCTCCCCAAGGTATTACGGCAAACCCTTGAAGTAATTCCAGCCAAGGGTGCGGGGATTTACTTGTTCCGCACCGATCGTCAGGGACTTTTTCTGCAATGCCAGGATAACGCCCCGGAGCTTGCAGAACAGCTCTCCTGTGATATCGTTTCGCACCGGATTTTTGTCGATACGGAAAACAGGAGCGCCATCCCCTCCACAATCTGCGAGGTCGGATGTGAAGAGCTTCACTTTGTCACAACAGACCTCTCCGAGAAAAAAAGCCTCAACATTCCCCTCTGTTGCCGCAACCGGATTCTGGGGGTGATGACCCTTACCGAGTATGATTGTAATGAGATTGATCCCAAACATCGGGAACTCCTTCTTTCTATTGGCCGTCAGGTTGGTGTCACCATGGAAAGTCTGCAGAATATGGCAAGTCTACTCCAAGGCAAAGAGCTGCTTCAATCCGTATTTGACGCCATTGCCGACCTGGTAGCACTTGTTTCGCCGGATGGTTTTCTCCACATGGTCAACAGGGCATTCCTTGACAGATATCATTTCAGCCCGGACATGATTCTGGGCCGTCATACCGAAGAACTGGCACGGGAGAACCCTGTTCCCTTTAAGTTATTCAGCCAGATTTCACTCATCAAGCTTCAAGAGCCGGTGTCCGATTTCAGCCAGCTCGCTAACGGCCAGTCCTTTGAAACACATTTTTATCCAGCCTTTGACGATCTGGGTGATCTGAAAAATATTGTCTGTTATGCCAAAGATGTCACCCTGCAGAAACAGGTTGAACGTCGGATGCAACAAGCAGAAAAACTTGTGGCTCTGGGACAGCTTGCGGCCGGAGTTGCCCATGAAATTAACAATCCCCTGGGGATCATCCTCTGCTATACCGATCTGTTAAAAGAGGATCTTGTCCAGGCGCCGGACAAGGTCAAAGATCTTGACGTCATTGAAAGGCATGTGAGGAACTGTCAACGCATTGTCCATGATCTGTTGAGTTTTGCGCGGAATCAACAGACAACCCGTACCCTTGGCCCGATCAACATCGCCATTGAACAAGTCGTTTCCATGGTATCCAGTCAACTGGTCAAGCAGCGGATAACCCTGACCCTGAATCTTGATGCGGATATTCCGCTCTTTGAGGTGGACGCAGAGAAGCTGAAGCAAGTCTTCATGAATCTGATCATGAACGCGGCTCAGGCCATTGGCAAAACCGGGCAAAACGGGAAAATAGGGATTGAATCCCATTATCTCCAGAACAAGGAGCAGGTGGAAATCATTGTGCGCGACAATGGCCAGGGCATTGCCCTGGAGATACAGGATAAGATCTTTGAACCATTTTTTACCACCAAGGGTCTCAGGGAAGGAACGGGCCTTGGCCTGTCTCTGAGTTATGGGATTGTCCGCGACCATGGCGGAGAGATTTATGTACAAAGCACCCCAGGTCAAGGGACTGTTTTTACAGTTATTCTCCCCCTTCATGGCGCATAATAAAAAACACTCTGGAGAAAATCATATGCTGCATGCTCGCTTGTTACTCGTTGATGACGAGAAAGATATGCTGGCTGGTCTGCAAAGAACCCTGGAGCGGAATATCCCGGGGCTGGAAGTAGTCACCACAACCAGACCCAGTCAGGCCCTGCTCATGATGGCCGAGCAATCATTTGATCTCGCCCTGCTGGATGTGATGATGCCGGAAATGGATGGGATTACCCTGCTTGAGAAACTGCGCCAGAAAGATCCGGAACTCTCGGTGGTGATGATGACCGCCTTTGCCAGCATTGATCTGGCGGTTGATGCCATCAGGAAAGGGGCCTATGATTTTATTACCAAACCATTTGAAAAAGACACCATCCTGCGGGTTATTAACAAGGGGCTGGAAAGAAACAGACTGCTCCGGGAAAATATCACCTTAAAAGAGCAGGTCTGCCAGAAAGAGGCCTTTGCCTCATTTATCGGTCAGTCACCGGTCATGACCAGATTTTATGAACGCCTCAAGACCGTTGCCTTTTCTGATTATACGGTGCTGGTTCGCGGCGAATCGGGGACCGGCAAAGAACTCACAGCCCGGGCAATCCACAATTTAAGTAAACGGCGCAACCGTCCGCTGGTCATGGTGAATTGCCCGGCCATTCCCGAACATCTTCTGGAGAGTGAACTTTTTGGCCACAAACGGGGGGCGTTTACCGGAGCAGATCGCGATTATCCAGGACTTCTTGTGGGAGCGGACGGCGGCAGTATCTGTCTGGATGAGATCGCTGATATGCCGGTTTCGGTACAGACCAAGCTGCTGCGGGTCCTGCAGGAACAGGAAATAAAAGCCCTGGGAGACACCAGAACCCGCAAGATAAATGTCCGGATCATAGCCATAACCAATCAGGATCTTGAAAAAAAGATCATCGACCGAACCTTTCGTGAAGATCTTTTCTATCGGCTGAATGTAGTGACCCTCACCCCGCCACGACTCTTTCAGATCAGGGATGATATCCCCCTGCTGGTTGATTATTTCTGCAAAAAGGTGTGCTGTGAACTGGGGACCCATGAACGGCGATTTTCTCCAGAGGCCATTACCGCGCTCAAGGGCAGAAGCTGGCCGGGTAATGTCCGGGAGCTACAGAATGTGGTTCGCCAGGCAATACTGTTCAGCACTGATCCGGTCATATCAAAAGATGATCTGAAGGCGTTTAGTGCGCAGAACAGCACCTTGCCCGGCGAGACACCCCCCTGGCTGCCCGTTGGCAATGATCCGTTTCTCGGATACAAAAAATCCAAGGACGATCTGCTGCAGAAATTTATGAGCCAGTATGTTGTTCAATTATTGCAAATTACGCGGGGCAATGTGAGTCGGGCGGCAGAGATGTCCGGGCTGAGCAGAGCGGCTTTGCAGAAAATCATGCAGCGTATCGATATAAAGGCAGGAAGCTTCCGGGGGCAGGATCTCTAAAAAAAACCGTTATGCGCAGACCGCCAGCAGCACATGCCGGATCGGCGGCGTCATTTCTTTGCCCTGCGCTTCTCCAATCAACGCGGGAAAAGATGTCTCTGCCAGGAGATAGATGGTCAGCGGGGTGCGGCCATATTGTCTGGCCGGGAAGGAAGATTCCAGACTGGAGCTCCAGGCCTTCTTCCACGCCTCTGCCAGGGGTAGGAGCGCAGCCGGATCAGTGACGTCCAGATTTTCCTTCATGGCCAGCTCGCCCAGGGCCTCAGCCATCTCCTGGAGATGGGGTTGCATCTCGGTCCTGAACTGCTCAACCTCCCGTATCACCTCTGTATTTTCTTTGCTGAACCTGGCCGGAAGTTCAATCTGCAGAAGCGAGATGGGGGCCTGTCCGCTTTCTTTTTCATACTGTTCCAGAAGGATATCCGCTGCCTCCTGACGCCTGGTGGTCCACAGCCAGGGATTCACCGGCAACGGGCCCGACAGGTACAGTCTGTTCCAGGCCCGGAGGCGATTTCTGATCATCCCGGGCCGGGGTTGATTCATCTTCTGTTTCAGTTCCAAGAGTTCAAGGAAAGGGTCTTCCTCGATGACATCCTCC
>JANMTN010000249.1:0-1892 GCA_031390685.1 Desulfobulbaceae bacterium | reverse complement strand
TGTAAGGCCGGTGCAGCATCTTATTCTTCGCTCAGCATGAAGGTTTTGGACAGATGAGCCGCGTGATCGAGGACACGGATCTGCCCAGCCTCGATCAACCCGACCTCAAGCGCTTCGTCCCTGCCGAACCGCTGCCCCGCCAGGATGGTCACGATATCGTTGCCCGCCTTGATAAGGATCGCCTGCCGGCCCTTCTGGCTGACAAGACCTTGACCCGCAAGTCGATTAAATCCGCCTTCGCATCCCTGACTATTGGTTCCGGCTCTGTGGCCCTCTATATGTGTCGGGCAGAAGACGATATGCCCCGGCCACGACTGATCCGCGGGGCCTGGCGGGCCAACACGACGCATTCCCATCTTTGCCAAGGGAGTCAGCAGGGGAGCGCGACAACGCTGATGAATACCTCTTCGGAGGAACTGTTGCAGCGAGGGGTGGAGACGGCGCTGATGACCTGGCAGGCCTTTTCTGCTGAACCCGGCTGGCAGGCGGCAGATATTGACCGGTTTTTCTGTCATCAGGTCGGTTCGGCCCACGCCAAACTGCTCTTTGATTCTCTTGGCCTGGAACCGGAGAAGAATTTTGAGACCCTGGCCTTATTGGGCAATGTGGGTTCGGTCTCGGCCCCCATTACTCTGGCCATGGCTATCAAGCAGAAGGCCTTCGGGCCGGGTCAGAGGGGGGCTATTCTGGGAATTGGCAGTGGTATAAATTGTTTAATGCTGGGTGTTGACTGGGGGAAATGATGATGCAAGATCATGTAACGAAAGAGCAGGGGGGGTTGTTGTTAAAGTTGGCCCGGGAGACTATTGCCGAGAAGCTGGGCAGGAGGATGGAGGAAAAAACCACTATCGAGGATCCGGCTCTGCAGGCCGAATGCGGTACCTTTGTGACCTTGAAGATCGGCGGTCAGTTGCGGGGGTGTATCGGCAATCTGGAGCCTGCGGGCTCAATAGTTGAAAGTATCCGGCGCAATGCCCTGAATGCCGCCTTTCATGATTATCGATTTCCGGAGCTCACCGCCGAAGAGCTGGCACAGGTGCATATAGATATCTCCATCCTGACCCAACCGCAGCCGTTGGCCTATCGTGATGGCATGGATCTCGTTGCCAGATTGCGTCCTGGTATTGACGGGGTAAGCCTGAGACTGGGCCGCGGTAGCGCCACCTTTTTGCCGCAGGTATGGGAGCAGCTGCCGCGGGCCGAGGAATTTTTAGGTCATCTTTGTCGGAAGGCGGGCCTGCCTGATACGGCCTGGCGGGATTCTCATCCTGAGGTGGAGACGTATCAGGTCCAATGTTTTGAAGAAGGAAAATGAGATGAAAGAGGTGCAGCTGAGTCTCGATCAGGTCAGGTCGATGCGGCAGATCTATGAGGAGATGGAAAGGGGATATGAGCAGGTGGCCGCCCAGTTGCGGTTCAGTTGTGACGGTTGCCCTGACAATTGTTGTGATTCCTATTTCCAGCACCATACCTTTGTGGAATGGGGCTATCTCTGGCTGGGATTTCGCCAGCTTCCCGAGACGCGGCAGACGGAGGTCCTTGAGCGCAGCCGCTTGTATAATACAGCCTGCGAACAGGCCCTGGCCCGCAATGAACGTCCGCAGGTCATGTGTCCATTGAACGAAAACGGCCGCTGTCTTCTCTATGCCCACCGCCTGATGGTGTGCCGGACGCACGGGGTTCCAGCTACCATGCAGCGGCCTGATGGAAAACGGCTTGATTTCCCAGGTTGTTTTCGTTGTCAGGAGCTCGTCAGGAAGACATTTACCCATGAATCAGAGGTGCCACGCGCGGAGCGGACACTCTTGCTGCGCAAACTGGCAATGCTTGAAAATGAATTGATGGGAGGCAAGAGGTATCTCTATCCCCGGATAAAATTAACCATTTCTCAG
>JANMTN010000266.1:0-3707 GCA_031390685.1 Desulfobulbaceae bacterium | reverse complement strand
GACCCGGGAAAAGATGGAACAGGCCGCGGCAATGCTGGCGGATGGCTATGATGGCAGGGTCGATATTCTGATTGATTTTCAGGCCATTGGGGAAAAAGAAGATGGGAAAGAGAAGCAGGCGCGGAAGCAGCAGGCTCTCGTAGAGGAAATTGCGGCCATGCTACAGCGTCGGCCCTGTCCTCTTGAAGAGATTGATAAGGCATTGCATGTGCAGGACCTGGATATGACCAGGAAATGTGTGCAGACGCTTGTTGACACTGGCAGGATTAAGACGATCATTCATGATGATAAAGAATTTTATCATCATGTAAATGTTTGAATGGCCTTGGGTGAAAAGAAATCATTTTTCAAGGCGCCCTGAATAGGGTTGAGGAACGAGGACGGGATGACGCTCTGTGGCGTCTCCAAGTCCATGGAGGGCACCAGCTTACGTGGTAGTGGTGTTTATTTATTCTGCGATAACCGGCAATACAGAATGTCTTGCCGGTTATCATGATTGTATCCGGCGTTATGCTGTCTGTTGAGGCAGATAACGCCTGGATCTGAGGAAAGTGAGAATGACTGAAAAGAAAATAAATCCTGAACAGGGTGCAACTCCTGAGCAGGGATATAAAAAGATCAAGGCGACAATAGGGGCATGGTGGAAAAGTTCTGTTGCGGGTGAACCAAAGGCGGTTGTGCAAGATGCTGCCGCACAGGAACAAGGGTCTGTTGCGGAAGTGGTCCCGGAAACCGGTGAACCGCAGAAAAAGGCGAACAGAAGACCTGCCCGGCCCAGGCGGAAAAAAACAGAAGCCCCTCTTGAGGTGATTGAACCGGTTGCTCTGTCCCGGATAGAAGAACAGTCAGCAGCAGATAGTAAGAAAGCGGATTCTGGTCAGGATAATATGCAAGGAGCAACAGCAGAGGCCGGAGCTGATGCGGTCGAGACCAGTGTGGCCCAGAAAAAGAGCGGCAGGAGACCTGCCCGGTCGAGGAGGAAAAAGCCCAGTGCGGTTGCGCAGGCAGGAGAAGATGAAGCCCCTGGTGCTCTTGAAGCAATGGCTTCCAGTTCGTCTCTTGAGGGGCGTGTGGGGGGTGCTGCTGTTGATGGGGCTCAGGTTCAAGAACAAGCTGAGGGCAATCAATCTGTAACCTCGGTGCCGACCAGTGAGCCTGGAAGACGTCCTTCCCGCTCCCGGGGGAGGAGAAAACCTGCCCCGGAAAATCTTGATATTCAGGACGACGAGAGCGATGAGGTTCCTGATGTTGAAGATGAAAAGGCGGTCAAGAGCACAGTCAGCAGGTTATTGATCAATGCCGAGGAGCCGGAAGAGTGTCGAATCGCCCTGCTTGAAGATGGTCGCCTGGAATCCATTCATGTCTCAACTGTTGCCCGGGAGCATACAAAAAGCAATATTTACAAGGCCAGGATTGTGGCGGTAGAGTCGAATCTGCAGGCTGCCTTTGTTGATTATGGGACAGAGAAAAATGGATTTCTCCCTTTCAGTGAGATTCATCCCGAGTATTATCGGCACGATGTCAGTGAAAAAACCATGCGTCTGATTGAACAGCATCAATGGAAAAATCTCAATATCAATGAGGTGCTGGAGAGAGGCCAGGAGATACTGGTCCAGATCGTGAAAGAAGAGGTGGGGAGTAAAGGGGCCAATATGACCACCTATCTCTCGCTGCCGGGGCGCTGTGTGGTGCTCATGCCCGGCTCTGATTCCTCCGGGATATCCAAAAAGATCTCCGGTGAAGAGCGACGTTCGCAGTTGCGCGAGATTATGGACAGTCTGGAGATACCTGAAGGCATCGGCTGGATCGTTCGTACAGCCAGTGTTGATCTGACAGAGACCTCTCTGGCCAAGGATGTCAAGTATCTGTTAAAACTCTGGGGTGAGATCAAAGGGAAAGGGCAGGGCATGGACGGAGTCGGTCTGGTCTATCAGGATCATGACTGTGTGCTGCGGTTTCTCCGTGAACATTTTGATCCCGAGATCAAGGAGATCCTGGTGGATGATCTGGCCGCCATGGAAAAGGTCCGGGACTTTATTGATCTGCTGCCGGACAAACAAAAAAATACCAAAGTCAGATTGCACACGGGCGCCCGGCCGATTTTCAATCAGTATAACGTGGAAGACCAGATCGAATCGATCTATCAACCCCAGGTGTTCCTGCCATCTGGTGGCTCAATCGTTATTGATCCCACCGAGGCCCTGGTGGCTATTGATGTGAATTCAGGCTCCACGGGCAAGGGCACTACTTTTGAGGATTCTATCTTCAAGGCCAATATGGAGGCGGCAACCGAGCTGGCCCGGCAACTCCGGTTGCGGGATCTAGGTGGCCTCATCGTGGTTGATTTCATCGACATGCGGAGTCAGAAGAATATCCGTGAGGTGGAAAGGCAGGTCAAGGTCGCCATGAAACGTGATAAGGCCAAGGTGGATATCAGCCGGATCTCCAAATTTGGATTGATGCAGATCTCCCGGCAGAAGCTTGGCGCCCCCATTGAGGCCCTTAATTATCAGATCTGTCCGCATTGCTTGGGGCGTGGCGTAGTGCGCTCAGTGGAAACCCTGGCCCTCTTTTATCTGCGCCGGATCCAGACCGGTGCCAGCCGGAAGACGGTTGGCCGGGTGGAATGTCATTTTCCCCTTGATGTGGCCCATTATCTTCTGAATAATAAACGTCATGAGCTGATTGATCTGGAAAACAGGCACAAGATCTCTGTGGATATCATCGCTGATCCTGCCTTGAAACCGGCGGATCATGAAATCTTGTTTCATAAGGAAGAAAAAGAGCGGCAGCTTCAAGAACAGTAGAAAGATCCTTTATCTTTTAACTTTCAACATTTACTTCTTTCTTTATGGAACTGCAAAATAAAGCAGTGATTTTTATAGGTGAGTTGCGCAAATCGTTGCGGGCATTGGGGGTGGGGGTTATTGTCGTAACGGTTGTAATCTTTTTTCTTACCCCTGATCTGCTGCGAGTTGTCCAAAACCATCTGGCGGAAAAGCTCTACTTCTTTAGCGTGGCTGGTCCATTTTTGGCTCATGTAAAGTTGGCCGCCTTTGCCGCTATTTATGTTCTTGTACCGTGGCTGATGGCGGTTTTATGGCGGGCCATGGGTAAGCCATTTGGGGTTGCCGGGGCACAGTTGTTTCTTTTTGTTCTCTTCACCACCCTGCTTTTTTATGCGGGTACGTTGTTTTGTTATTTTGTGACCCTGCCTTTTGGCATCAAGTTTCTCCTCGGATTTGGCTCAGAACAGTTGCGAGCTGTTATATCTGTCAGTCGTTTTGTCAATTTTGTCACCCTGTTTCTTCTCGGATTCGGCGCCATCTTTGAGCTTCCTGTGTTTATGGTCTTTCTGGCCAGGGTGGGGGTCTGTCCCCGCAGTTTTTTTGAAAAAAACAGGCGTTATGCCTTGTTGCTTATCGCGATCGTTGCTGCTGTATTGACCCCGACACCTGATGTTGTGAATATGCTGCTCATGGGTGGCCCCCTTTATTTTCTTTATGAGTCCGGCATTTTGATTCTTCTGTTGATGCGGGTCAAATAAAAGAGCGTGAGGGACTGCAGAGATAAGGGCGTTGTAGGAAAATAATGTAGCTATCGAAATGGCAACAACGGCATAAGAAGCCATAGCAAAATAGTTAAAGATGCACTGCTTATTTCATAACGGTCATTTGTATGTTATCTGCCAGACGCCACTCAAAGAA
>JANMTN010000235.1:0-11351 GCA_031390685.1 Desulfobulbaceae bacterium | reverse complement strand
AGAAGCACCTTGCCGTTGCGGAACACCTCGTGCAGCTTTTCATAGCGCACCTTGGCCAGCGGCGGATACATCATGAGGATCAGGCCGATGGCAATCGGGATGTTGGTGGTCCCCACCTGGAAAGAGTTGATGATGTCGCGGATGGAGGGATAGAGATACCCTCCGGCCACGCCGACAAACATGGCCAGGAATATCCACAGGGTGAGAAAGCGGTCGAGGAAGTTTAATTTTTTTCCGTTATCCGGCATGGTGGTTTTCCTTGGGAGATGTATTGATAGTTCGGGACAGCTTAGCACTGGCAGGCCGCTTCATCCTTGGTGGCAAGGTAGGCGGCCAGCGCCTCCTGATCTGTTTTTCCCTGAGGCAGGGCGACCAGCTCGCGCCGAAGCAGCTCCAGAGTCTGTTGCTGCAAGGGGTCCTCTGCTCCGGCCAACCGGTAATACATCCATTGACCCTGACGCCGTCCCTTGATCCAGCCGGTAGTGCGCAGGGTGGCGAGATGGCGTGATACTGTGGACTGCGGCAGATCAAGCACCGCCATCAGGTCGCAGACGCATCGTTCGCCCTCAATCAGCAAGGCAAGAATTCGCAACCGGACTGTTTCAGAAAGGGCCTTGAAATGGTGTGCTGTTGTCTTCATACGATTCAATGTATCCGCATAAGCGGATATTATCAAGTCGATTTCCTGTAAAATTTTTCTGCCGCTTTTTTATCGCGCTCGATCTTGCTGGCTTTGAAAGCATAGGAGATAGTTGCCAGCGAGGCAAGGGGCACCTGGCCCGCACACTTCATATCTCCGTCAACGACCACCGCCGGTGTGAGTAAAACGCCGAACTCGGCAATCCTCTCGGTATTGCCAATCTTATCTATCTGTACCAGCAGACCATGCTCCTTGGCCATCACTCGGACTGTATTGGCCGCTTCCAGACATTTTATGCATCCTGGCCCTATAATCTTGATGTCGATATCCATGATCTTCCTCCTTGTCTCCCGTTTTGTTTGTCAATTCCGTGTCAGAGCGTCTGGTTGGCCTTCTGTCAGGTTCGGTAAACCACCGGCCGGATCAGGTCCTGAAGAATTATTGCATACTTTATGAGTACCCTTATTTTTTGAGCCAGGCCAGGGCTTCATTCTTCGACGGTACCTTGCCGACGCATTTGACCTGGCCGTCAATTACCACCGCCGGTGTTGAGAAAACACCATGTTTGGCGATCTGCTGAAAATCGCTGATCTTCTCGATGGCGGCGGTGATACCCGCCTCTTCGACCGCAGCCCGCATGATTTTTTCAGCCTCCGCGCACTTCGCGCATCCCGGTCCCAGTACCTTGATCTCTATTTTTTTGTCCATGACCGACCTCTTGTCAGATGATAATATTGAAGAGATAGCCTACCAGCATGATGCCGGCGCCCACTATTCCGATGAAAACCGCGATGAGTCGCGGCTTGAGAACTTTCCGGAGAATGACCATCTCCGGCAATGACAGGGCGATGACGGCCATCATGAAGGCGAGCACCGTGCCCAGCGCCGCTCCCTTGCCGAGCAGGGCCTCCACCACCGGCACGATGCCGGCGGCGTTGGAGTACATGGGGATGCCGACCAGCACCGCCACCGGCACCGCCCACCACTCCTTGCCCATAATCGAGGCCATTAAGCCCTCGGGCACGTAGCCGTGGATGCCAGCGCCCACGGCAATCCCAGCGACCACATACATCCAGACCTTGCCCACGATGTCCCGCACCGCCGTCTTGCCGTGACCGAACCGCTCGGTCCAAGTCAATTTTTGGTCCGGGATATCGGAGGCAATGACGTGCATTTCCCGCACCCAATCCTCGATGTGTTCTTCCATCCCCAGGCGGCCGATGATCCAACCGGCGACAATGGCGATCACAAGGCCGGTCCCCAGATAGAGCGCCGCCACCTTCCAGCCCAGAAGCCCGTAAAGAAGCACCAGGGCGACTTCGTTGACCATGGGGGCTGAGATCAAAAAGGAGAAGGTGACGCCCAGCGGCACACCGGCGGTGACAAAGCCGATAAAGAGCGGCACAGCCGAGCAGGAGCAGAAGGGAGTGACGATGCCAAGCAGAGCGGCAAGGACATTGCCCACGGATTCGCGCTTGCCGGCCAATATCTTTCGGGTCCGTTCGGGAGTGAAAAAGGAACGCAGTACGCCCACACCAAAGACGATGAGGGTGAGCAGCATCAGCACCTTGGGGGTATCGTAGAAAAAGAAGAGTACAGACTCGCCCAGATGGCTGCCCGGTATCAGACCGAGCAGGGAAAAGGCAATAAATTCAGCCAGACGATGCAATTGCCAGTACAGGGCAAACCAGAGACCAATCCCGGCAAGACCAGCCAGGAGATATTTTATTTTTGTTGAGGCCGCAAGCGGCGGGGCGGGGTGGTGAGTTTCTGAAGTGTGTTGCTTTATAGATGTGATGGGTTGCATGGCGTGTTTCCTCAGGGTTTGCAGATGTCGTTGCGGTTGATAGTGGGCAGGATCTGGCGGATTTCTCTGATCTCCGGGGTCTCATTCAGCCAGTTTTTGAGCTGCGTGAGCATGGCGGCGCTGTAGAGTGAGCTCCCGGCCGGGTGCAGCCGATAGTTGACCCAGAGCTTGTCCTTTTCAGAAACGATCAATCCAGCTTCTTCCAGTATTTTCAGATGCTTGGAAACGGTGGGCTGGGCCAGCTTCAGCACCGCCCGCATCTCGCAGACGCACAGGTTTTCTCTCTGCTGGAGCATTTTGATGATCTTGACCCGATTCGGGTCGGAAAGGGCTTTCATAACCTTGATGAAATTTTTCATTGCCACTCCATTGTATAGATATATATAGTTATATAGTAATGTAGCAATATAGTTACAATGAGGTGGCGCGTCAATTTATTTTTTTCCTGGTCGGGAAAACGTGAAGGGAGGTGGCGGGACGCCAAGGATAACTGCCATTTCACTTTGTTTATGTCCTGCTTTAATATTGCATTTTTCCAGCACACCTTATAAGATGACTCATCTCTGAAGTGATGTATTATGCCTATTGTGGAAAGAGTCTTCTTTTATAATCTAATTTATAACCTTAATTCCCCTAACATAAAGATTCTAACATGACCGATTTGCAACAATCAAAATACAGTGAGGCTGGCGTTGATATTGATAAGGGAAATGCCTTTGTCAAGGGAATCAAAGATATTGTCGCCTCCACACATCAACGTGGTGTGCTCAACGATATCGGCGGATTTTCCAGTCTTTTTGCTATCGACACCAATACGTATAAACAACCTGTTATCGTTTCATCCACCGATGGGGTGGGCACCAAACTTGCCATTGCGGGGCTCTGCAATAAGCATGATACCATTGGTATTGATCTTGTGGCCATGTGTGTCAATGATATCATTGTCGGTGGGGCCAAGCCCTTCTGTTTCCTCGATTATTTTTCCATAGGCAAGCTGGATCTGCACATAGCCACCGAGGTGGTCAAGGGGATTGCCGAGGGTTGCCGACAGGCAAAATGTTCCCTGGTGGGCGGTGAAACAGCGGAGATGCCAGGTCTGTATAATGGTGATGATTATGACCTTGCCGGTTTTGTGGTGGGTATTGTCAATCGCGATGCGATTATTGATGGCTCCGAGATCAAGGTCGGCAACAAGATTGTCGGCGTGGCCTCAAGCGGCCTCCATTCCAATGGGTACTCACTGGTCAGAAAAGTCTGCTTCCAGGATCTTGGGCTGTCGGTTGATCAGCGGATGGACGAGTTTGGCTGCACCCTTGGCGAAGAACTGCTCCGGCCCACCCGTATTTATGTCCAGGCGGTCCATGGTGTATTAAAACATTATAAAATCAACGGCATGGTTCATAATACCGGGGGCGGTTTCATTGATAATGTCCCTCGTATATTGCCGCGAAGCTGTAAGGCGATCATTGACCGTTCATCATGGAAAGTGCCGCCTGTTTTCACCTTCTTGAGCGAGAAAGGCAACATTCCCATGGAAGAGATGTATCGCACCTTTAATATGGGTATTGGCCTGATGGCCATTGTTGAAGATGCTGTTGCCGATGACGTTGTCCATCACTTTGGGGCGCTTGGTGAACAGGCCTGTATCATTGGTGAAATTGTGGCCACGGAAAATGATAAAGAGGAACAGGTCGAACTGATCAATTGATTACAGGATAGCAATACGTTTCCGCTGGAACAAGAAGGGGCGTTTATCGTGAGATAAACGCCCCTTTTTGTTTATGGGAACAGCAGTCAAAGAGAAAAGTTTAGCGCAAATTGGCACAGTCGCTGGTTCCGCCCTGAATCTTGTCAAGGGCATGGGGCAGGGCAGGGAGGAGGACTTCAATGTTTTCTCTGGCGGCTTTTTGACTGCCGGGCAGATTGATGATCAGGCTTCTTCCCCGAATACCGGCCATGGCGCGGGACAGTACAGCATGGGGTGTCTTGAGCAGACTGGCCGCGCGCATGGCCTCTGCCATACCGGGAATCTCTTTGTCGATGATACCCCGCATGGCCTCCGGGGTCACGTCTGTCGGTGAGACCCCGGTTCCTCCGGTTGTCACGATCAGATCAATCTTGTCCAGGTCTACCCACTGCACCAGGATTTTAGTGATGGCCTCGATCTGATCGGGAACCATTGTGTATGCCCGCAGTTGATACCCTTCTTTCCGCAACATCTCCTGGAGCATGGCCCCGCTTTCATCCACCCGCTCACCTCGCGATCCTTTGTCGCTCATGGTGAGCACCGCGCAACTGAACCTGTTGGCCTCGTGTCTCATATCTGTCTCGCATAACGGCTTCTGCCGCCGTTGGCCATTCATATGGCCATGTTACTTGTTTATAACGGGTAATTTGCCACGGCTTAGTGTTTTGAGGCGTGCTGTTCAACGCTTGCGGCAATAATTTTCACGGCAAGCGGCGAGAACGCCTTTTTCCATGGCCCCGATGATGCCTTTTTCGACAGCCGGACGATACT
The DNA here is from genome assembly GCA_031390685.1 of Desulfobulbaceae bacterium. Taxonomy (GTDB): domain Bacteria; phylum Desulfobacterota; class Desulfobulbia; order Desulfobulbales; family Desulfocapsaceae; genus UBA2270. The sequence goes on along the minus strand of JANMTN010000235.1, from coordinate 6,386 downwards.
GTTGCGGAATAACCCTCCAACAATCTTATTCTCAAAGAGAAATCCGCCGCCATGGGCCAGGGGCATGATCTCAATGGTACAGTCACCAAACTGACCACGGCCGCCACTCTGTTTTTTATGCTTGCCCTGGGCCCTGGACCTTGCCTTTGATGGTCTCTCCAATCTGAACCGCCTGATAGGTCTCGTTGAGGAAATTATCATCTCCCGGGGTATCTATGAGAAAGGTCTCATGTCTTTTCCAGGTATAATTATGGAAAGAGGAATTGATAGAGAGATTGCGCCGAATCTCTTCTTCGTCAAAATCCATGGTGGAGGTACCTTCATCGACTTTGCCCTGTCTCTTGATCTTGCCGGCAGTATAGAGCATGGCCTCGGCCACAGAGCTTTTTCCGCAATGTCCGTGTCCGATTATGGCAATATTCCTGATCATATTAATATCTTGCATGCATCTCACCTTTTACGAAGGCCCCTGGAAACTCTCTGGCTTATTTCCACGAAGTTTTCTGCTGATAGATTTTAATGGATCAACAAATTATTAAGGAACTATTAATTATATATTCAATATGTTGTTATAAAGTCAAGGATGATTGCTGGAGGGATGTTTTGTCTTCCGGTCGGCACAGGAGTTTCCTCACTATCCGAGATCCGCATGATTTTCTGGTAAAAACAAGGCGAAAAAGGTATGTATAGCGGCAAGCCGGTGTTGATGGCAGCACAACAAAAAGAACGGGGAAAACAAGGTGACGGAAAAGACGCGACAGAATACAGCAATTGCAAAATCCGCAGGAACCGTGGGCATAGCGGTGATGTGCAGCCGGGTGCTGGGCCTGGTGCGGGAGCAGATCTTTGCGGCCATGTTTGGCGCGGGGTATGCCTATGATGCCTTCGTGGTTGCCTTCCGGATCCCCAACCTGCTCAGGGATCTTTTTGGGGAAGGGGCGCTGTCAGCCGCTTTTGTGACCATATTTTCCCGCTATGACACGGAGAAGACCCAGGAAGAAACCTGGCGTCTGGCCTCCAATGTCCTCATTTTTTTTACCATTCTGCTCTCTCTTCTCACCCTGCTTGGTATCTTCATGGCCGGGCCCCTGGTCTCGCTTCTGGCTCCTGATTTTTCAAAAATAGCCGGCAAGGCTGAACTCACTGCCACGCTCACCATGATCATGCTGCCTTTTCTGGTCTTCATTTCCCTTGCCGCGGTGGTTATGGGGATGCTGAATACCAAGGGGCGTTTTTTTGTTCCGGCCATGGCCTCTTCTTTTTTTAATCTTGGCTCCATTGTTGGCGGCGTGAGCCTGGCCTGGATCCTCCCCCGTTATGGTCATCCGGCCATTGTCGGCATGGCCATCGGCACCTTGATCGGCGGGATACTGCAACTGGCCGTCCAGTTACCGGCGCTTTTTCGGACCGGATTCCGCTTTTTCCCCCATCTCGATCTGCGCGATCCCGGACTGCACAGCATCCTCCGGCTGATGATCCCGGCCACCATTGGTCTGTCGGCTACCCAGATCAATATCTTTGTCAACACCAGCTTTGCCGCTTCCTGTGCGGAAGGCTCTGTCTCCTGGCTTAATTACGCCTTCCGTCTGGTACAGCTGCCCATTGGTCTCTTTGGCGTCGCTTTTTCCATAGCCGTTATGCCGGTTATGGCCCGACATGCAGCCAGAAAGGATATCCCGGCCATGCGGGAAACACTGGTCTCCTCTCTGACCATGGTGTTCTGCCTGACCATTCCGGCAACCGCCGGGCTTATCCTTCTTGCTGAGCCGATTATCCGCCTGATCTTTGAACGCGGGGCCTTTACAGCCCTTGATACGGTGGCCACCGCCCAGACCCTGACCCTGTATGCGGTCGGACTTTTTGCCTATTCGGCCAACAAGATTCTGGTGCCGGTCTTTTATGCCCTTGATAATACCCGTTATCCAGTAATCGCCAGTTTTCTGGCGGTTGCTGCCAATATCCTGATCATTAATTTGACCATTGCCGTTTTTCAGCATAAGGCCATTGCCCTTTCCACCTCCTGTACCATGTTCCTGAATTTTCTCTTTTTAAGCGCCGTGCTCTACCGGAAGATGGATGGGTATTCGCTGTCCGCTCTTTTCAAAGGGCTGGCTAAGATCCTTGCCGCCACCCTCTGTATGAGTCTGCTCCTCTTTTTTGCCAGGATACTTCTGGCAGGTTTTCTGATCGGAAGTCTGTTTCAGCAGCTCCTGGCCATCTTGCTGCTGATTTTTCTGGCGGCATTTCTCTACACCGTGGTTCTGCACTGGCTTAAATTGTCGGAATTGACCGAGATTGTTGATAGGGTCCGGGCAAAATTCTGTTAACAGGATGAATTTATTGCCGGAAATTCTCAACCGGCAAAGAACGCGATTTTCTTCTGCAAAAATTTTAGCCTGGTTACCTGACAAATTACAGCCAAATTGGCTTAACAACCTGGATCGTTACGATGTTTTTTCAAATTTTTGAGTTGCAGCTCATCTGCGTCCTGGCCCTTGATCTGCTCCTGGGCGATCCCCGCTGGTTCCCCCATCCGGTGCGGATTATCGGCTGGTTCTGTGTCAGGATTGAGGCGCTTTCCCGCCGGCTTTTTGCAGGCAAAAGGTTGGCCGGGATGGCGACAGTCCTTGCCGTCCTTATCATGACCCTTGCCCTGGTTGCTGTTCTGTTTCATCTCGCCGCCCTTATTTCGCCCCTGCTGGTTGCCGGCCTGGCTGTCTTTCTGCTCTATACCTCCGTTGCCGCCCGGGATCTGATCCGTCACAGCCGCGATGTCTTTGCGGCCCTGCAACAGGAAGGGGAGGCCGGTCTTCAGGCTGGACGCCAGGCAGTAGGGATGATTGTGGGCCGGGATACGACCGCCCTTGATCGGGTCGGGGTGATCCGGGCCTGTGTGGAAACGGTGGCCGAGAATATGGTCGATGGAGTGGCAGCCCCACTTTTTTTTGCGGTGCTGGGGGCGATTTGTGCCCCGTTTCTGGAGATGAATCCGGTTGTGTTGGCGGCCTTCTGTGCCATGGGGTATAAGGTGGTGAATACCATGGATTCTATGTTTGGCTATAAAAATGAGCACTATCTTGCCTTTGGCTGGGCAGCGGCCAGGCTGGATGATGTGGTCAATTTTATCCCGGCCCGTCTGAGCGGCCTGTTTCTGGTGCTTGCCTCCTTCCTTCTTGGTCTGGACGGGAAAGGTTCCCTGCGGATTTTTTGCCGGGACCGATTGAATCATGCCAGCCCCAATTCCGGTCATTCGGAGGCGGCGGTTGCCGGGGCGCTCGGGGTTCAACTGGGCGGGGTCTCCGTCTATTTTGGTCAAGCTGTTGCCAAACCAACAATAGGGGAGCAGACGCGAGAGCTTGTGGCTGCCGATATTCTGATTACCAACCGGTTGATGCTTGCCGGTTCCGCACTGGTGATTATTGTCTTACTTTTGTTGAGACGGATATCCCTGTAATGGTGAGATGATGCTACAAAGACATACTGCCCAGACCTCTGATGTTGATCATCTGTCTGCGGATACCCATGCCCCGGCTTTTCTGATTGGCGGCACCGCAAGCGGTTCCGGGAAAACCACAATTACCCTGGGGATTCTGGCAGCGCTTACGGCCCGTGGTCTGGCGGCGCAGCCCTTCAAATGCGGGCCTGATTTTATCGACCCCACTCTGCACCGGATGGTGACGGGCCGGATCTCGTCCAACCTTGATTTGCGGATGTGCGGTCAGGAATTTTGCCGGAATACCTTTAACCAGCGGCTTTCTGGTAAAGATGTGGGGGTGGTGGAAGGGGTTATGGGCCTGTTTGACGGCGGCCTCTCCAGTTCGGCGGCCCTGGCAGGGGCCCTGAACCTGCCCGTTGTCCTGGTCATAGACGCGCGTTCAGCTGCCGAGAGTGTGGCGGCGGTGCTCAAGGGTTTTGAGGTGTACGATCCCTGCGTGCAGATCAGAGGGGTGATCTTTAACCGGGTGGGCTCTGATCGTCATGTCGAACTGATCCGCGGGGCGGTGGAGCAGTCCTGTCAGGCCAGAATATTGGGGTTTTTTCCGCGTGACATCCGCTTTGAGATCCCTGATCGTCATCTTGGCCTGCATATGGGGGAAGAAGCGCCGTTGAATGAGTTCCAGCTTGCCGGGCTGGTTGCCGCCGTTGAAAAGCACATTGACCTGGACGCCCTGTTGTCCCTTGGCGCCAGAAGGGTCGGCAGGCAGGTCGTCTCTGCCCCTCGGCATCAGGACAGGCCGCTCCCGCAATCCCTGGCTCCCACGGCATCAAACTTTCCCCGGCCGTCACCGCTCAAACTGGCCGTGGCCCGTGATCTGCCGTTCTGTTTTTATTATGAAGATAACCTGGCCATCCTTGCAAAGGCCGGCTTTGAGCTGCTCATGTTCAGCCCCTTACACGATCAAAAACTTCCCGCGGGCATGGATGCCCTCTATCTTGGCGGCGGCTATCCCGAGCTCCATGCCAGCGCCCTGAGCCGGAACGTGGGGATGCGATCTGCCATTGCCGCCTGGGCACGTGGCGGCGGCATGGTCTATGCGGAGTGCGGCGGATTTATGTACCTGTGTGAGGAGTTGATTGATCTGGATGGAAAGACGCACGCCATGGCCGGGGTCTTTCCGGCAACGGTACGGATGCAAAGTCGCCTGTCCCGCCTCGGCTATCGTCAGCCATGTCTGAACATGGACTGTCTGTGGGGAAAAAAGGGGGAGGTGCTGCATGGTCACGAGTTTCATTATTCGGTGATTGAGCGGATGGCCCCGGATGTTGAGACCATCTACCAGCTGGAGGATGGACGGAGAGAAGGATTCAAGGTTGGCAATGCGGTGGGCGGGTATATCCATCTCCACTTCGGCCGGACAGAAAAGAACGTGGACGCTTTTTATAATTATATCATGCAGGCTCAAAAGGGATAAAAATGGTCACCTTGCAGCAGATAAAGCCCCTGGAGATTGAGGCGGAGAGTTTTCGGATCATTGAGCGCGAGTTTGCAGGTGAGACCGGCTGCTCGGTTGCGGACTATTCCCTGGAGGAGTTTGCCATTCTGCGCCGGGTCATCCATGCCACCGGGGACTTTGGCTTTGCCGCCAACCTGCGTTTCCACAAGCAGGCCATTGCCGCCGGGCTGGCTGCGATCCGGGCGGGAAAGAATGTGCTGACCGATGTGAATATGGCAGCCGCCGGGATCAGCCGCTCATTTCTGGGAAAGTTTGGCGGCCAGGTGATCTGCCGGGTGGGAGAACCGGAGGTGGCCGCCAGGGCCAGTCGCCAGGGCCTTACCCGCTCGGAGACGGCCCTGGCCCTGGCGGCGGATGACAATGTGGGGATCGTGGCCATCGGCAATGCCCCCACCGCCCTGCTGGCGGTGATGGAGCTCATTGCGGCCGGAAAGATCAGGCCTGATCTGGTGGTTGGGGTGCCGGTGGGCTTTGTCAATGCCGCCGAATCCAAAGAGCTTCTGTCGCAGAAAGACTATCCTTTTATCACCGCCCTTGGCCGCAAGGGTGGAAGCCCGGTTGCCGTAGCCATTGTCAATGCCTTGCTGCGGCTGGCCTGAAACAGGCTGAGCCAGGGGAGATGTATCATCTTAAACAATTTTTTTTATTCCGTAGTAAAGTTATTGGCTAATAGCACTATTTAGATCTATCAACTGAGGCAAGGAAATTTTGCGATGAAAACTTTTTTATTCCGTACAGCACTGGCGCTGGAGATCTTGCTGTTTACTGTTTCCTCTTCCTGGGCCGCTGGGCGCGCCCTGTTGGCTAATCCTGCCGGGCCAACACTGGCTGCGGCCAGCGCCAACGACCGGGCCACGGCCAACAAACTGACGCGGCTGCGCACGAAAGCCGGGGAGAGCGGGAATGTGCGGCTGATTGTCGGCGTGCGCACGGCATTTGCTCCCGAAGGCAAACTGGCTGCGGTCGAAGCTGCAACGCAACGCCTCGACATCGACAAGGCACAGGCCGCTGTCCTTCGCCGGTTGGCAGTTGTCCATGGCAGGGAGAAGAAAGCAAGCCGCTTTAAAACCATTCCGTTCCTGGCGCTGGAAGTAAGTGCTGCCGAGTTTGAGACGCTTGCCGCGGACAGCAATGTGCTCAACATCGAGGAAGATGTCTTGAGGGCCCCGACACTGGCGGAAAGCAGCCCGTTGATCGGCGCAACATCGTCGTGGTCGGCAGGCTTCGATGGCAGCGGACAGGTCGTGGCAATACTGGATACCGGTGTCGATAAAACGCACCCCTTCCTGAGTGGCAAGGTGGTTTCCGAGGCCTGCTATTCAACCGTCACCTCCAGCTCGAGTACCGTGTGTCCGGACGGAACCACCGACTCGACTGCCGGCGGCTCAGGTGTTAATTGTGGAGTGGTGGACTGCGAACACGGCACCCATG
>JANMTN010000212.1:0-1788 GCA_031390685.1 Desulfobulbaceae bacterium | reverse complement strand
ACCCAACAGTACGCCTCATTCCTCAGGACTGGCGCGCCTCGTCTTTGGGCTTTTTGGCTTAGCCATCTTCCTTGGTGACTTTTTCAGGAGACTTTTAAAGCAGCCTGGCCTGAGAGTGGCCCTGTCATTGACAGAAGAGTGAATAATGGGTAAAAGAAAGAGCTTTATTGATATCAATCCCTCTATTTAGAGATAATTAAGAGATAACTCATCGAGACAAGGAGAACAGCATGTCACAGAAAGTAATGGCAATTGCCGAAAGCATCAATATCATGGGAAAACGCAGTGGAAACGCCATGAAAGAGCGGATTCAAGGCCCCATTCAGGAGATGGCCAAAGAAGAAGCGGCTGCCGGTGCTTCCTACCTTGACCTGAACATCGGCCCTGCGCGTAAAGATGGGGTAGAGCTGATGCCCTGGATTGTGCAGACCGTTGAGGCCGTTGCCGATACCCCGCTCTGTCTCGATACCACCAATATGGCGGCTATGACCGCCGGTTTCAAGGTGGTGAAGAATAGAGAGCTGGCCATCATGAACTCCATTTCCGCCCAGCCCGAGCGCATGCAGAATTTGATCCCGGTGGCCGCCGAGGCCGGATGCAATGTTATCGCCCTGTTGTGGGGACCGGATGGCATGCCGCGGGATTCAAACGAGCGCGCCTCCATGGCCGTTGACCTGATGATGGCCCTGAGCGAGGCCGGGATTCCCAATGAGAAGATGCTCTTTGATCCCATCGGCACCCCCATTACCCTCGGCGCCGATCAGATTGCCTCCGGTCTTGAGTTCATGATGATGCTGGCCGATATCGCCCCCGGCGCCGGTTCCACCGTCGGTCTGTCCAACGTCTCCAACGGCGTGGCCGAGCATCTGCGCAAGTATCTGGATCGCACCTACCTGATCATGCTGATGAAATACGGCATCACCACCGCCATCGTCAATGCCTACGATACCGAGTTGATGGCCATCTGCAAAGGCGAGCGTCAGAATCATGTCGATATGGTCCATGCCATGATGGACGGTGATGATCCCGATCCTTCTTCCCTCGACAAAGTGGCTATACAGCATTACAAGACCTACAAGGCCCTGTCCGGTCAGTCGGTCTTCTCCGAGTCGTGGCTTGAGCTGTAAAGGTTGACTGCTTAAAATTTAGAGCCTTACAGATTATTTTCTTGTTTTTTTGAAAGAAAATAATCTGCGAAAGGCACTTATCCCGTTTATCGGGGTTTGTTTGACGATGCCCCTTCGCTTATGCCAAGGGGCATCGTCGTTTCAGGAGGGCGGAAACTATGTTGCGGGTCTCATCACATCATCGGGTGTACGGCTCTCTCCGGGATTATCTCACCGGTGAGGAACTGACCGACACCGATGACGAGCGGAACAGGCAGCAGCTGGCGCGGATGATGGTTGAGGAGAAGGGTTATGCCAGGGAGGACATTGAGCCCCGCCGCTTTATCGAGACCTTTTTTTCTGCCCAGTTTATCCGCTCCACCATCGAGCTGACGGTCAGCCTCGAGGGGAAGCGGTTCATGATTATCCGCTACGGCCCCGGTTCCCTGGTCACCCGGGAACGTTCGGCCATTGCCGCGGCCAGGGTATTGGAAGAGCAGTACCAGATCCCGCTGGCCGTGGTCACCAACGGCCGGGACGCGGAGCTGCTTGATACCGCTACCGGCCAGGTGCTGGCCACCGGCATGGAGGCCATCCCTGATTACCGGCAGGCGCGAGAGCTTCTTTCCACCCTGGTCTTTCGCGAGAGGATGGAAGGCAAGAAGCGGGAGCGGGAACTGCG
>JANMTN010000152.1:0-4437 GCA_031390685.1 Desulfobulbaceae bacterium | reverse complement strand
TATTAATATCTTATGTTTTTGATTGTGCTCGGATGTTGGAATGTATTTGGGCGCAGTTGCAATACAATTTTGTTAATTATTCTGACATTTTTATACAAAAATGTATATTTTTTTGTTAAGCAAACAGGCGACAATTTTTTGATCGTAACCATAATGGAGGAAGCCATATGAAAAAATCCTATATGGCCAGTACATGAAGGAATTCCGGGGAGAGGCGCTGCGGCCGTTTGGTGATGTTGATGTTGATGGAAATGCAGTGTTCATTGCCGGTGACATGCCGGATATCAGCATGGAGGCATTGGCTCGACACCGTCACCAGCCAGGACGCTGAGGAACTGTGCCTTGTCTCAGGAAGAGGGGCACGTGTTACCGCTGTTGCCCCACTTTTTGAGGGACTTCCTGCTTCCGGTTCTCTACGGATTGGCCAGTTCACGACAGGCCAGAGCTGTTGAGGCCGCCTCAAAAAAGTGCCTTTGCGCCTTGGCATGATCAAGTAAGGGTGGCCCTTGTTGCTGTCTCTTGCTGACGGTGGGTGCTGCGGGCGACCAGAACCTTGTCCACCCGATTATGGTCCATGTCCATGACCTCGAAACGCCACCCTCCCCACTCGAAATGATCTGCTGCGGCCGGGATGTGGCCCATTATGTGCATGATGAAGCCGCCCAGGGTGTTGAAGCTGTTTTCTTCCTCTCCCGGCCAATACTCATCGATTTTCAGGACGGATCTGGCGTGCTCGATGGTCACACTGCCGTCGATCAGCCACGACCCATCTTCGCGGGCGACGATGGATTGATCTTCAGGGGCGGTGGAAGAAGGGAGTTCACCGACGATGGAGGTCAGGACGTCGGTGAGGGTGACCAGCCCCTGTAATTCGCCGTATTCGTCCACAATGAGTGCGCATTGCAGACGTGCCTTGCGGAAATTTTCGAGTAATTGCGTAGTGGTTACCCCATCCGGGACATAGAGTGGCGGACGCAGGGACTGCTCGATCCTGAGTGGCTCACCTGCCAATGCGGACTTGAGTAAATCTGCAATATGCAGGAGACCGACGATATGATCAAGCCCGTCATGACAGACGACAATGCGGGTGTGGGGGCATTCGGCAAGGCGGTTGTGAATCGTTGACTCCGGTTCGTCCAGATCAAGGGTGTAGATGTCCTGGCGGTGGGTCATGATCGCCCCGATGCGTTGCTCGTCAAGGCGGAGCACATTGGAGACGATGGCCTGTTCGCTTTCGTGAAACACGCCCGCCTCGGCGCCTTGCTCCATCAGCAGTTTGATCTCATCGTTGGTTATTGGCGGCTCATCCGTGCTGCGGGCGCGGATGATGCGGAGCAGGATATCGGAGGATGTTGAGATGAGCCATACCAGAGGTTTTCCCACCCGTGCCAGTATATTCATTGGTGAGGCGATCAGTGAGGCAATGGCTTCCGGGGCGAGCAGACCCAGACGCTTGGGTACCAGCTCACCGATAACAACGGAAAAATAGGTGAGGGCCACGACCACTATCGTGAGCGCAATGGCTCGGGCATGGGGCTCAATCAGCGCGAACGTGGCAAGCCATGCCGTTAATGGATCGGCCAGCGCGGTTTCTCCAATGGCGCCGGAAAGAATACCTACCGTGGTGATACCTATCTGGATTGTGGAGAGAAAAGAGGAGGGGTCGTTGTGCAATGCCAGCGCCCCTTGAGCCCCGGGACTGCCGTCATCGGCCAGTCGTTGCAGGCGCGCCTTACGGGAAGAGACTACAGCGATTTCCGACATGGATAAAACGCCGTTAAGAATAATGAGCAATAAGAGCAGGGTTATTTCCATCAAGAAAGCAGTCCTTGTCGATTGGTTGATTTACGGATACCGTGATAAGGTAGAGTTTTTGCGGTAATGCACCCTTGCTATCCCGGGCTGGTTTTAGCTGTTCAGTTCGTGACAGAACCGCAACGCTCAAGACTTTTGCAAGAAGTTCATAATGATTATACAATATATCATCACAAGGTTGCAAAAAAGAAACTGGGAGCGCGATTAACCATGAAACAAGGATATTATCTGTGGATGAGATACTAAGTTGGGTGCAAGACAGGGATCCTGAACAGCACGAGTTTCATCAGGCGGTGCGGGGGGTGCTCGATACAGTCAGGCCGGTGCTGGAGCGCAATCCCGGATTTCGCCAGCTGGCATTGCTGGAGCGGATTATGGAACCGGAACGGGTCATCATGTTCCGGGTGCCGTGGATGAATGATGATGGTCAGGCCCAGGTGAATCGAGGCTACCGGGTGCAGATGAACAGCGCCCTAGGCCCGTACAAGGGGGGGCTGCGTTTCCATCCTTCGGTTAATCTGGGGATTATGAAGTTTCTCGCCTTTGAGCAGGTGTTCAAGAATGCGCTGACACCTCTGGCCCTGGGCGGAGCCAAGGGCGGGGCTGATTTTAATCCCAAGGGAAGATCTGACGGGGAGGTCATGCGCTTCTGTCAGGCCTTTATGGCAGAGTTGTCCCGGCATATCGGGCCTGATACCGATGTTCCGGCCGGTGACATGGGGGTTGGGAGCAGGGAGATCGGCTATCTCTTTGGAATGTATAAAAAATTGCGCAATGAGTTTACAGGTGCTTTTACGGGCAAGGGCCTGGAATGGGGCGGCAGCCTGATCCGTCCCGAGGCCGCCGGCTATGGGATGGTTTATTTTGCAGCCGAGATGCTGGCCACCAGCGGCCGGACCCTGGAAGGAAAGCGCTGCCTGATTTCCGGGGCAGGCAAGGTGGCCCTGTTTGCCGCGGAGAAGGTTCTGGAGCTTGGGGGCCGGGTGTTGACTCTCTCTGACTCAACAGGTATCATTTATGATGAGCAGGGGCTTGATCCCGACAAACTTGCCTTTGTCAAGGATCTGAAAAATGTCCGTCGGGGTCGGCTTGCTGAATATGGAGAGCGGTATCCTGAAGCCATTTATGTCCCGCGTGATCCGCTGTCGGATCAGAATCCGGTATGGAGTTATCCGGCGGATTGCGCCCTACCCTGTGCGACTCAGAATGAGATCAATGGCAACGATGCAGCCCGGCTCCTGGCGGGTGGCGTCGGCCTGGTCTGCGAAGGGGCCAATATGCCGTGCACGACCGAGGCGGTGGAGATCTTTCTTGAGAGAAAGATTCTCTATGCGCCGGGCAAGGCGACGAATGCCGGCGGGGTAGCGGTCTCCGGCCTGGAGATGGCCCAGAATTTCTTGCGGCTGTCCTGGCCGAGAGTTGAGGTGGATGCCAGGCTCAAGCAGATCATGAAGTTTATTCATCAAAGCTGCCTTGGTATAGCGGAGGAATATGGCGTGCCGGGGAATTATGTTGCTGGCGCCAATATGAACGGATTTGTCAAGGTGGCTCGCGCCATGCTGGAACAGGGATTGGTGTAGGGGCGGCTTGGAGGGCCTTCTGGCTGTTTATGACTCTTATGACTCACTACGATCAACAATGCGCTGTGGAATTTGCGGCACTGCAAACCCGTTTTGATGACTATTTTGTCGAGATGGCAGTGGAGTGTCCCTATTATCTTCCCCATACTGCAGTCTTTTATCAGGCCCTGTTTGCCCCTGTTCCCGAACGTGTTATGGAGTTGTTTCTGGCCTCCGGTTATCGCCGCAACGGCAATTGTCTCTATGCCATGCGCTGTGATGCCTGTTCCGCCTGTGTTCCCATCCGTCTGCATCCGCAGGAGCTGCGGCTCAACCGGAATCAGCGGCGGGTGGTGCAGAAAAATCAGGATCTGGAAATCGAGTTCGGGCCGGTACAGCTCAGTCCGGAAAATCTGGCTTTGTGTCAGCAGTTCCTCTCCAGTCGTTATCCGCATAAAAACAATCAGGCCGAGGGGTATTATTCCGGTTTTTTTCTGACCTCCATTGTCTCCTGTATGGAGATCCGTTACCGGCTGGCTGGCCGGCTTGTCGGCTGCGCCATTGTTGATGTGGGTATAAACTGGATAAATGCTGTCTATTTTTATTTTGATCCAGCTGAGGCGAAACGAAGCCTGGGCACCTTTAATATTCTGACTCTGGCGGAATTTTGTCGCACACATCAGATTCATTGCCTGTATCTTGGTTACTATATTCAGTCAGTGGCGGCCATGAATTATAAAAGCCGCTTTACTCCCCACTATCTGTATCTTGATGGCCGGTGGCAACGGGTGGTGAAGGATAAGCTCTAAGCTGGGAGGGTTTTCTGATGCATGAGGCGCAATTTTACAGGCAGGGCAAGGATGGTGAGGCGCAGAATGAGGTGATGTGTGAACTCTGCGCCCATCACTGCCGGATTAAGGATGGACGGCGTGGCATCTGCGGGGTGCGTGAGAATAGAAAAGGGGTTTTGTACAGTCTGGTCTATGGGTGGTTGGTGGCGGAGCATGTGGACCCAATTGAGAAAAAACCCTTATTTCATGTTTTGCCTGGAAGTCTGTCATAT
>JANMTN010000070.1:0-14797 GCA_031390685.1 Desulfobulbaceae bacterium | reverse complement strand
CCGATGTTGTTCTGGTGGCACTGGTCGACAAAGTACATGAAATCTTCCGGGATCCCGTAACGGCTGGTCATGCTGAAGGGGCCTGTCACCTGATAGCCCCAGGATTCGTCCAGCGGGTGCTCCATCACCGGCATCAACTCGATATGGGTGAACCCCAGTTTCCGGACATAGGGGATGAGTTTGGAGGCCAGTTCCCGGAAGGTGAGGAAGCGGTCGGGATCCGCCGGGTCGCGCTGCCAGGAGCCGGGATGGGCCTCGTAGATGGCCATGGGCTGGTCATAGGGCGAGGTGGCGCTCCGGGTCTGCTGCCACTGCTGGTCCTGCCAAGTGTAGCGATCCAGGGGGCGGACAACGGAGGCGGTCCGGGGACGCAATTCGCCGTAGAACTGAAAGGGGTCGTTTTTTTCCAGGATCGCCCCATGCTGGGTGCGGATCTCGAATTTATAGAGTTCGTTTTCGCCAATCCCCGGCAGGAACAGCTCCCAAATCCCTGAGCCTCCCAGGCTGCGCATGGGGTGCACCCGTCCGTCCCAGCCATTGAAGCTGCCGAGCACCGAGACCCGGGCGGCAGACGGGGCCCAGACCCGGAAAATGGTGCCGTCTATCCCGGAACGACTGGTAAGATGGGCGCCCATGTGGTTGTACAGTTCATAATGGGTGCCGAAATTAAAGAGGTAGCGGTCCTGTTCGTCCAGTGCCGGCGGGAAACGGTAGGGGTCGTTGACGGCGTGCATGCTTCCATCAAAATAGGTGATCTGGAACTGGTAATTGTAGGGGTCAAGGTTGATATCATTAAAGGCGGCCCGCTCCAGTTCCAGTTCATACAGACCTTCGTCGCCGCTCTTTTTCATGGGCAGGGAAAAGGTTGCTGTGACCAGGGTAACTGCGGCGGCATGGGGCTGAAAGGTGCGAATGATAACCGTTTGTTCTCTGTCCCCGGTAAAGTGAACGCCCAGATACTGGAAGGGGTCATGATGGGTCGCGTGGATTATTTTATTTCTTTGTTCTTGCAGTACGTTCATGATGGATTTTTGGGATGGGGGTAAGAGATTTAGGAGCCGTTACGAAAGAACTATTACGTTTTTGATCATTTCGTTACGGCTCCTTATGCCGGTTCCGGCATTTTAATGTTAGGGTTATTTTTTGAATGACGGCCCGCTTACAGTTCATTCCAGATTGTATTTCTTGACGACAAGAGGCCAGGTCTGATAGAATTCCGACCGTTAAGTATTTTTCTTATTTTTTTATAATACATCGAATAAAAAGAATTGAACAGAAATGAATCCAGAGCATAACGCCATCATTGATACCCTGACCGGTTCGTTTCTGATCTCCACTCCCAGGATGCCGGATCCGCGTTTCAGTGAGCAGGTTTTGTATATCTGCGCCCATAGTGATGAGGGCACAATGGCCCTGGTAGTCAATCGGCCGAACCCTTTCCTGACCATGAATGAAATCCTGAGAGGCGCTAACCTGCCAGTGCCTGAATCAATATTACCGCCTGTCTATAGCGGCGGGCCTGTGGAACCCGCCTCGGCCTGTATTCTCTTTACCTCTGACTATCAGGCGGAGCAGCAGCTGGCGATCAGCGCCACGATTTCCCTGAGCCGGGAGGCCAGGGTTCTTGAAGATATCTCCCGGGGGCAGGGGCCGGAAAAATATCTTTTTATCCTCGGATATGCCGGCTGGGGGCCGGGCCAGCTGGAGCAGGAGCTGGTGGCGGAAGGCTGGCTGGTTGTTCCGGCCGATGATGCCCTTGTCTTTGATGTCCCCGATGAAGAGAAGTGGCAGCGGGCGGCGTTGCTCTACGGAATAGATATCGCCACCTATGGAGATATGATTGGAAATGCTTGATTGTATGAGTGAAAGTTGCATATTGAAGGCCCCGGATGGCCGGCAGGATAAAAGTGGATGAAATGAAACAGATATTTGAGTGTCAGCGCTGTGGTTATTGCTGTCTGGGCCAAACAACCGTCTCGCTTGACGAGAATGACCGGCGGCGCATGGTTGCGGCACTCGGCTTAAGTGAAGACGAGGTGCGGGAAAAATATTGGCGGGTGACCGGCAATGTCACCCAGATGAAAACCGTGGATGGCCATTGTATTTTTTACGATAACGGCTGCACGGTCCATGGCGGACGACCCTGGCGTTGCGCGCAGTGGCCTTTGCATCCCTCTCTGCTCACCGATGAAAATAACTTTGTCACCATCAAGGAATCCTGCCCCGGCATGAATCAGCGTATATCGTATGAGGAGTTCTGTCGTATTCTCAGGTCGATCATGGAAGCGCAGGGGATTATTCATTGCTGATTCCAGCTCACATTCAGGACGATACCTTCGTCGGCAGCGCTACGCGGCTCCTCACCGTACTGGTGTGTACTGCTTCGTCGCCGCTCGCTTGCCTTCTCGGGCTCGACTCGAATGTGAACAGGAATAAATGAGTGTGAGTTATGAAGTTTGAGCTGCTGCTTCTGGGAAAGACCAAGGACTCGTATCTGGAAGAGGGAATTGTCGAATTTACCAAGCGGCTGCAGCATTACACCAAGGTTTCGGTAAAATGCATCCAGCATAAAAAAAAATCGCAATGGAGTGAAGAACAGGAGAAGGAAGAGGATGGCCGACTGCTCCTCAGCCATGTCCCGGCCGGGGCCTTGAAGGTGATCCTTGATTTTCGTGGTCGCCAGTTCACCTCGCAAGGTCTGGCTGATCTGATCGGCCGGTGGGAGCAGCAGGGAGTCAAACAGGTGAGTCTGCTCATTGGCGGGCCCCTGGGCCACGCAAAAGAGCTGGCGGCGCAGGCCGATCTTCTGCTCTCCTTGTCGCAGATGACCTTTACCCATGACATGACCCGGCTTTTTCTTCTGGAACAGTTGTATCGCGCCTATACCATCAAGGCCGGAGAAAAGTATCATAAATGATGGCGTCGCAAAAAGTCCCAAATACTTCGTTGCACTGCATCCTTCGTCACTGCGGCGTACCCAACAGTACGCCTCATTCCTCAGGATTTGCGCGCCTTGTCTTTGGGCCTTTTTGCTTAGCCATCTCTTTGATGACTGAGAGTATCATAAATAGGGGATTAGGCTGAAGGCTGAAGACTGAAGGAAAAGCTGTGCCTTCAGCCTTCCAGCCTGGCGAACAGCCAGACGACCTTCAGTCTTCAGCCTTTAGTCTGTTTGTCAGGTACACATCAAAGCGGCTGTTTTTCATCTCGATGATATGGGATGGTCGTCTGGCGTTTAGTTCCGGGGCGTTTTTGGGGCGTTTGACCACTACCCGGTTGCTTGCAATCGTCAGGGCCGTCTCCAGCAGGGCGGCGGCGTCCTGGTCATCACCCACGAGAGCGCGGATGATCCGCATCTCCTGTTTGTTGAGGGCGGATGTGTGGCGATGGGGATACATGGGGTCGAGATAGATGGTGGCTGGTTGTTCGGGCAGACTGGTGATGATTTCGCGAGAGTTGCCGATGAGAAGCTGGAGCCAGCGCACGATATCCATGGTGGCCGGATGAATTGCCGCTCGTTGCAGCCCGTCGTCCAGTAGCGCTCCGATCACTGGAGAGCGTTCGATCATGGTGACCTTGCAGCCAAGGCTGGCCAGGATAAAGGCGTCAACGCCAAGTCCGGCGGTGGCATCGACAATGGTTGGCCGATAGCCTGGTTTCAGGCCTGCGGCCCGGCCCAGAGGCTGGTGGATGCCGCCGCCATGGAGACGGCGGTATGCGGTGTTGCCATGCACAAAGTCAGTGGTCAGGGCTGTTGCATAGCGTCCTGTCTCCGGGCCCAGAATTTGCAACTCCAGACCTTTTACAGTATAGACCAGCAGAAATGGATGGTCGCTGTTGTTTGCGACGTCCTGTTTTTGTTGCGCGCCCCGAAGGAGGTGCATTTGGGGTGCCCCGAAGGAAGCGCCCTTGGGACACAGGGTGTCGGCCAGGGTTCGGGCCTTGATCTGGAGAGTTTCGTCATCTTCCGGGACACAGGTCACAGTCGGGTAAGAGTGGTCAGTCATGGGTGCTCGGCAGTGTGAGGATGAACTGTTCGTAATGAAACCGTTTTTTAAATTATACACCAATTAAAGCTATGGAACCTGTAAAAATTCATAAACCGGCGGTTGTGGCAATTATCCCGGCCCGCTATCTTTCCAATCGTTTTGAGGGAAAACCCCTGGCCCTGATTGCCGGAAAACCGATGATCCAGCATGTGGTCGAGCGGGCGCGGCAGGTTGAGCTTCTGAGCCGGGTGGTGGTCGCCACCGATGATATGCGGATTGGCGAGTGCGTCGCCTCTTTTGGCGGTGAGTATGTGCTGACCAGGAGTGATCATGTTTCAGGGTCTGACCGCCTGGCCGAGGCCGCGGAACTGCTGGATATATCCGAGCATGATGTGGTGGTCAATATTCAGGGAGATCAACCGCTTTTCGACCCGGAAGTGGTGGCCCAGGTGGCCCAGCCTTTGCTGGATGATCCGGCCCTGCCCATGTCAACGCTGATCTACAAGATTATCAGGCCGGAAGAAATCAATGATCCGAATCATGTCAAAACCGTCTTTGACCATAATTATAACGCCCTCTATTTTTCCCGCGCCCCGGTTCCTTTTCAGCGAAATCCCGAGGAAGGGATATCGCCAACTTATTATAAACATCTGGGATTCTACGCCTATCGCAAGGGATTTCTGCTGACCTTTGTCGCCCTGCCGGAAGGGGAGTGGGAGCGTTTTGAAAAGCTGGAACAACTGCGGGCGCTGGAGTTTGGCTACCGAATCAGGATAGTTTTGACCGAGCATGATTCTATTGAGGTGGATACCCCGGAAGATCTGCAAAGGGTGGAGGCGTATATCAAAAAGTTGAAAGGCGTATGACCTTGATTGGAATCAGTTTTTGTAAAAAGAGTAACTACTCGGATGTTTAGGCTGAAGACTGAAGGCTGAAATATACCGATTTGTTCTGGTGAATACGCTGGTATTGGTTTGACGCACAAAATACTCAATATGATTGAATGCGCATTTATCAAATGAAACCGCATTTACTTAAATTTTGTGCGGTTTTGTAAATCATGTAACTATGCCGTATTACTTGTTGATATAGAGAGCAAGGGTTTTATCTCGATTTTTATAATCTCAGATTTGGAGAATAGTTCGGCCTCCTTTTTTTTACTTTATTCGTAGCTCCTAATAAAGTTATACATGCCTAAAAAAAACTTGACCACCACAGTCCGGGCTTGTATAATGGATATACAGATATGAGTAATGGTGCTTGAACTTTATTTGTAATGCCTATATTGAGGTTAAACACGACCCTAATCAGGTTTTTTTGTCACTTATATATTAGGTGCTCATAACTTAATTTTATTCATCTATATTTTCACAAAGGAGAAAAAACAATGAAGAAGATGTGTAGTGTTGTCTTGGGATGCTGTATCGCCCTGGTGGCAATGCAGCCTGATTTTGTAATGGCTGGGACCAGCGGAGATGCGAAGATTCAAGAGCTTGAAAGACAGATGCAGGCGCTTGTGAACGACTTGAAAAACAAACAGAACAGCATCGATGCCCTATCCACGAAGGTTGTCAGTCTGGAAAACAGGCTATCCGAAAATCTGGTGACGCAGGGAGCGATTTCAGACGTCGGCCAAGACCAGACTGAGGTCAAGGGCGTGATCGAACCAGAGGTCCTGGCCCGGAAGAAAGAAAGCCCTCTTACACCGTTCAGTTTCGGGGGGTATGGGGAAATTCATGCCAACTTCAACGAGGGTTCTGTCAATGGTCAATCCAGGGATCAGATAGATATTCATCGGTTGGTAGCCTTGGTGGGATATGATTTCGCCGACTGGATCAAGTTCAAGTCGGAGGTAGAGTTGGAGCACGCCTTTGTTGATGATGGCTCCAAGGGGGAACTCGAACTGGAGCAGGCTTATGTGGATTTTCTTCTCTCCGATCTGGCCAATGTTCGGGTGGGGCGCGTGCTCATGCCGCTGGGCCAGACCAATCAGCATCATGAGCCTACCAATTTCTACAGCGTGGAACGACCAAACTTTGATAAATATATCATCCCCTCGACCTGGTGGTCTGATGGCGTTGGCCTTTTCGGCAATCTGGCCCAGAATCTCAGCTACGAAGCCTATGTTGTTGCCGGGCTGGATGGATCAAAATTTTCCAGCGATGGCATCCGTAGCGGTCGAATCAAAGACGTGCCAAGCCTGAATGACCCGGCTGCCACCTTCCGGTTGGACTACTACCCGCTTATGGAGAGCGCTTCAGCCTGGGGACGGAATCTGCGGCTTGGAGCCTCTTTTTATCAGGGCGGTATCAATAATGGCGTGGAGGGGAAAGACCCGGATAAGAGCGGCGACCTTACCATCTATGCTGCCGACTTCGGTGTCAGGTTGAGCGATCTTGATCTGAAAGGCGCGGTGGGGTTTGAAGAGATTGGTGAGGCACAAGGCTTAGCCGCCGGGGTGGCCGAGGAAATCTTTGGCTACTATCTGGAGGCCGGGTATCACATCATGCCGGATGTCTGGAAGACGGGCAGGCTCAAGAATTCCGACGCCGTGGTCTTTGCGCGGTATGACAAGCAGGACACTCAGTATGGGATGCCTGTCGGAGTTGCGGCCAGTCCGGATAAGGACCGCTATGACTGGACCTTAGGCCTGGCCTTTTACCCGGTGTCCAATCTGGTGCTCAAGGCTGATTATCAGGTTCTCGAATCCGAAGGCGCTGATCCGAATAATGCCATAAATCTCGGTGTCGGTTGGCAATTTTAAGGGCTTTAGAAATGAGGTGTTATATAAAGATTTTTTGGAGTATTGCTCTATTGTGTGCCGGATCAGGCCTGCTGTCCGGGTGTGCTGAGCCTGAACCTGGTACTCCTGTCCAAGCCATGCTGACAAGGCAGAGCGCTGTTGCCGTTGCAGGCCAGGAAAAAGGCCGGGGATATTTCCTGCGTGAGTGCGGTGCCTGTCACCGTCATTATTGGCCAGGAGAAAGATCGGTCGATGAGTGGCAGGGTATTTTGTTAAGGAAAAAAAGCAAGGTGTCCCTGACCACTACCCAGTTTCAGCAGTTGTCTGATTATATTATCCAGGCAAGCACCCGTGTTCCTGCACAACCATGAAATCTGACCATGTGTTTTGTTGCTCCCGGCATTGGCGCCTTGCCGTAACCGCCAATGCCGGGTTCCGTTTTTCCGCCCCTGTCCTTCCTGGTAAGGATTGCAGGCGGTGGTATAATCCAGCACTTTCCTGCCTTGGACAAGCTTGAATCATAGCTCAGCCCGGTTCACGGGCAGCGTTTTGCGATTTCCTTCATTCCATGGTGACCAAATATGTCCAGAGGGTTATCTGGAAAACACAATATGTCTTTGCGGATATTTGTGTTTTTCTGCGGCATCAGGTAACGTCAAGAAGTTATGTGAATATGTCGAATAAATAAGGATGAGAGCAGTGTCAGATCTTGAAAAATCACTTACCCTGCATCACGTTCGTGTACATAGATATTTTCCCCAATTCGATCGATATGTGCGAAGCAGGAAAAACGCCTTCCAACAGTGAGTTAGTTGAGTGAGGCGGCCGGGAAGATGTTTTAGTAGTATTCAGGGTCTCCTTTACTCGGTTTTTATGGCCTGGCCATTATCCGCAGCAACGCCGATGGCCTGTTCAATGCTTGTCTGGGCGATCCGGTAGTCATAGAGGGCCTGGTTATGGTCGGCCTTGGCCTGGACCAGCAGGATGTCGGCATCGGTGACCTCCACCGGACTTCCCACCCCGGCACTGTACCGACCGGCCGCGATCGTGGAGTTCTCTTCGGCCTGCTGGATGGCAAGTTTGGTGGTGGCGATCCGCTCTTCCGCCTCCTGGAGATTGAGATAGCTTTGCTGGACTTCCTTATGGATGGCCTGCTGCAAGGTTGTCATATTGGCGGCCAGGATGTCGGCATTGGCCTGGGCCTCGTCAATCTGGTGACGGGTCAGGTGACCGTTGAAGATCGGGACATTGAGGGCGACGCCGGCGTTCCATTCCTGGCTATTAGTGTCCCCGTAGCCGGTGTAGGCGGTACCGGCATTGCCTGAGAGATAGGGGGCGTCGCCTTTGCGGGCGAGATCAACGGACTGCCGGGCGGCCTGTTTTTTCAGGACCAGGGCCTTGAGATCGGGGCGATAATCCAGGGCCATGTCTAAGGCCTGCTCATAGGGGAGGGTAAACTTGTCCGAGGTGAGTGTGTCCTCGAGCTTGTAATCAGGGGCATCGGGCAGGCCCATGGCGTTATTGAGGACGACCCTGGCCAGCCGCAGGTTATTTTCCACCTGGATCTGCACGAGCTTGACCTGGCTGAGATCCACCTCGGCCTTGGTGACATCGTATTTGGGTTTTGTCCCGGCCTCGAAGAATCCTTTGGCCTGGGCCAGATGCTGCTCGAACTGTTTGACGGTTTCCGTGGCGACCACTATGTCGCGGGCGATCTTCAGGATGTTGTAATATGCCAGCTTGGTATTGAAGACGGCGCTATCATCGGCCGCAATCAGATCGGCCCGAGCCGAATCAAGACTGGTCTTCTGGATTTCGACCCTGGTTGTGGTCCTGCCGAAGTCATAGATCATCTGACTGGCATTGAGACCGACCGCCAGCCGGTTATAGGAACTGTTGTCGGTCAGGCCGTACATAGTGCCTCCCGGCGACAAACGATCGTAACTGCCACTACCGTTGATCTGCGGGTAATAGGGAGCCTTGGCTTGACCAATCCGGCTTTGGCTGGCATTGACATTTCCCCTGGCGGCAATGATGGCTGGTTGATTCTGCCGGGTAATGGCCACCACCTTGGCAATGGTCAGGATCTCACCGGCATTGATCGCGGCGGTGCTGGCCTCTTTGCTTTCTCTTTCTGTCGTGGCCGGAGTGATGGTCTCTGCCTGCAAGGTGCGCTGAGTCAATAAAAGTCCGGCAATTCCTGCCGTCAGCATGATGGATGCCAAATACAATCTCTTCTTCATGGGGAATCCTTTATTGTTTCGAGTGGGGTTCATTCGTTGTCTTCCTTACCTTTTGACTTCCG
Source organism: Desulfobulbaceae bacterium (assembly GCA_031390685.1). Classification (GTDB taxonomy): domain Bacteria; phylum Desulfobacterota; class Desulfobulbia; order Desulfobulbales; family Desulfocapsaceae; genus UBA2270. The sequence goes on along the minus strand of JANMTN010000070.1, from coordinate 5,760 downwards.
ATCCTGAGCTACCAACATATAGATTGAGGGTACCACAAAGAGGGTGAAGAGGGTGCCGATGACAATCCCGCCGACCAGGACCAGACCGATGGAGTTTCTGGCCGCTGCTCCGGCCCCGGTGACGAGCGTCAGGGGAAAGTGGCCGGCGGCGGTGGCGCAGCTGGTCATCAGGATGGGGCGCAGACGGGTCAGGGAGGCTTCATGCACGGCCTCAAGCTTGGAATGGCCTTTTTCCTGGAGTTTATTAGCGAATTCGACGATAAGAATTCCGTTTTTTGCCACCAGCCCCACCAACGTGATCAGACCTACCTGGGAATAGATGTTCAGGGTGGTGGTCCAGCCATTGGTCCAGAAAGGGATATTGGGGTTGGGAATCTTCAGGAAGGTGAAGATCAGTGCCCCGAATATAGCCAGAGGCACGGAACCGGCCAGGATGACGAAGGGATCGCGGAAGCTGTTGAACTGGGCGGCCAGTGCCAGAAAGATAAGCACCACTGCCAGGCCGAATGCCGGCAGGAAGCGGTTGCCTTCAGTACGCAATTGTCGGGATTCACCGGTATAATCGAGGACGTAGCCCTGGGGCAGGATTTTTGCCGCTTCATCTTCAAGAAATCGCAGGGCGTCATCAAGAGGGACCACGGAGACACCGCTGATAGTTACGGCGTTCAACTGCTGAAAGCGGTTCATGGAACGGGCCTTCGTTGAATTGTGAATGGTGGCGACACTTGACAGGGGCACCATCTGGCCGTTCGGTCCGGTGATATAGATATTGCGTAACTGCTCGGAGTTGAGACGATCGCTCCGTTGAATCTGGGGGATGACTTTGTAGCTGCGGCCGGCGATATCAAAGCGGTTGACGAAATTGCCGCCAAGCATGGAGCCGATGTCGGCGCCCACCTGCTGCAGATTGAGTCCGAGATCGGCCACCCGGTCACGGTCGATGATCAGCTCGGACTGCGGCTGGTCGACCTTCATGTCAATGAGCGGGGGAAAGGCAAACTTGCCGCTGGCCATGGCCTTCATCTGCAGTTTTTGGGCAAACTCGAGGATCTGTTCCGGTTCCGCGGTCGAGGCCAGGACAAACTCCACCGGGAACTGACCGCCACCCGGAAGGGAAGGACGGATGACTGGGAACATGCGCACGCCGGGGATGGCTGCTAACTTCTGCTGGACCTCGGGCAGGATCTGGAAAACGGTGCGTTTCCGTTCCGACCATGGCTTGAGGACCATACCCCCAAAGCCGGAAGATGGCATGGTTATCTGGAAGGTAAATTTTGTTTCCGGTTCAGAGAGAAAAACCTGGTTGGCCGCTGCCGCGTAATGGCTGGTCTGATCGAGGGTAGAGTTGGCTGCGGCATCGAGGATGCCGAAGATAACTCCCTGATCTTCAGCGGGCGCCAGTTCCACCGGCGACATCCTGAACATGGGAATGGCCAGCAGGCTGATGACGATCCAGACCAGATAGACTGCCGCCCGGTTTTTCAGCGTCTGATCCAGTAAGCGGCCATAGTGGTCCTTGATCCGATCAAAGCCGCGGCTGATTCGTCCAGCCAGACCATGTTCGGCAAGGCCTGGTTTCAGGAGTTTGGCCGACATCATGGGCGACAGGGTCAGGGCCACGATGCCGGAGATGGTCACGGCCCCGGCCAGGGTAAAGGCGAATTCCCGGAAGAGGGCGCCGGTCAGCCCGCCCTGCAGACCGATGGGGGCATAGACCGCGGCCAGGGTTATGGTCATGGCGATGATTGGCCCCACCAGTTCCCGGGCGGCGACAATGGCGGCGTTAAAGGGAGTGAGGCCTTTACGGATATGGCGTTCTACATTTTCGACGACGATAATGGCATCGTCCACCACCAGACCGACAGAGAGGACAATGGCAAGCAGGGTCAACAGATTGATGGTGAACCCGAAGATCTGCATGAGAAAGACTGCCCCGATCAGGGACAGGGGAATAGTGACCACCGGGATAAAGACCGAGCGGAAAGAACCAAGAAAAAGAAAGATGATCACCACCACGATGAGCATGGTGTCGATCAGGGTCTTGAGGACTTCGTGAATGGCGTTGTTGATGTAGTCAGTGCTGTCATAGCCGATCCGGGCCTGCATGCCGCTGGGCAGGTCGCCCTCGATGGCCGCCATCTCAGCTCTGACCAGCTTGAGAACATCCAGGGAGTTGGCGTTGGGCAGTGGCCAGATGCCTATGAATACAGCGGTCTTGCCGGAAAAACGGACCTCGGCGTCGTAGTCTTCAGCGCCCAGAACGACCTCGCCAATATCCTCAATGCGGATGCTGGCGCCGTCCTGGTTGCGGACAATGAGGCGTTTGAACTCCTGGATAGAGGTCAGGTTGGTATCAGCGGTGATGTTGACCTGGATCAGAGACCCTTTGGTGTGGCCGAGGGCGGCCAGATAGTTGTTGGCGGCCAGTGCCTGCCGTACCTGCACCGGCGTGATGTTGTAGGCCGCCATCCGGTCAGGTTTGAGCCAGATGCGCATGGCAAAGGTGCGGCCCCCCAGGATCCCGGCCCGCTGGACCCCGGCCAGAGCGGACAGGCGCGGTTGTATGGCCCGCGCCAGATAATCGGTGATCTCGTTCTGCTTCAGGACATCCGAGGTAAAGCTCAGGTAGGCGGCGGCAAACTGGCTGTCTGCCGATTCAATGTTGATGATCGGTACTTGCGCTTCCGGCGGCAGGTCGGCCCGGACCTGGTCGACCTTGGAGCTGATCTCGGCCAGGGCCTTGGTGGCGTCATAGTTGAGTTTCAGGCGGACGCTGATGGTGGAGATCCCCTGGGAGCTCTTGGACTGGAGATAGTCAATGCCGTCGGCGGCGGCAATGGCCCGCTCCAGCGGGGTGGTGATGAACCCCCTTACCAGTTCGGCGCTGGCCCCGACATAAACGGTGGTGACCGTCACCGTTGAATTTTCACTGCGGGGATACTGACGGACATTAACGGTTTTAATGGCCTGGAGTCCGGCAATGATGATGACCAGACTGATCACCAGGGCAAGGACAGGACGACGGATAAAGATATCAGTGAAGTTCATGGTACGGCACGGAGTTAAAATAAAGAGCTTGTTAGTCTATTAGTGGTATTTGCCAGACGCCACTCCAGGAAACAGCCGGAAAAGATTGGCTGTTTCTTCGAAGCGGCATAAGGTGCCGTAAACAGAAAGAACAAGAAAAAGGCCTTGTTCTTTCTGTAACGGCACCTAATTATTTTCCGGCTTTGGTTGCAGCTCGAAGGCCGGCGCAAGGCTGTTGTCGATCACCACGGCCTGACCATTACGCAGTTTGAAGACCCCGGTACTGGCCACTGTTTCTCCCTCCTTCAGACCGGAGAGAACCGCCACAAAATCACCGCGTTTTTCACCGAGGCGGACAAATTGCTGGCGCAGCGCTTGGATATCCTTGCCGCTTTTTTCATCCTTCTTTTCTTCAACCACAAAGACCGAATCACTGTAGGGAGCATAGAGAACTGCAGTGCCAGGGATGGTGAACACCTTTGCCTGCTCCGGCAGCACCACTGAGACGTTGACAAACATCCCGGGGCGCAGGATCTCTTCTTTGTTGGAAATTGTAGCCTGGATCTGGATGTTGCGGGTGTTAACTTCCACCTTGGGGGCAATGGTCGTGATCTTGCCGATAATCTGTTTTTCAAGGGTCCCGTCTCCGCTTACGCGCACCACCATCCCGGTTGTGATCCTGCCAAGCTCCTGCTGGGGCAGCATGAAATTGACAAAAACCGGATCGAGGGTCTGCAGGGAGACGATTTCCTGACCCTCTTTCAGGATCTGGCCCAGATTGATCTGGCGGACGCCCAGTCTTCCAGAAAAGGGGGCCCTGATGTTTTTCTTTTGGATTACGGCCTGGATATTTTCAGTCTGGGCCTCGGCCTCTTTGGAGCTGGCCTCTGCATTGTCATATTCGGACTGGGCAATGAGCCCCTTGGCGGCCAGCCCAGCGAGGCGGCGCAGATTGGTGCGGGCCAGGTTGCGGCTGCTTTCAATCGCCCGCAACTGGGCCTCTTCGGCACTGGTGTCAAGTCGGACCAGGAGCGCGCCTTTTTCGATATAGTCTCCGGGGGTAAAGGAGATCGCCACCACCTTGCCCGGCTGTTCGGCGGCCACGGTCACCCCCTGGACTGCCTCAAGGGAGGCGACAGCCGTGAGTACAGACTCCCACGATTGAAGCTGGACAGGTGCCGTGGAGATGGTTTCCGGTGGCGGGACCATTTTGCTGCCTAAAGCTATCATGTGGCGAATCTGCAGGACTTTGATACCGGCAAGGGAACCGCCGATGATGATCAGGGCAAGGAGGGTGAGGATGATACGCTTTTTCATGATTGTTTGTCTGTTGAAAAAAAGGAAAGAGTAAACAGAAATTATCTGTCTCCTGTGTCTTGTTTAACGGCGTCCCAGCAGGCGGCCAGGGTACTGTTGATGGTGGTTTCGTCTAGTTGAATCAGGCCGGCAATACTGTCCTTGACCAGAAAGACAATGGGGCCGATGGCAAGGGCAAGAAGGGCAGCCAGCGGCAGATCCTTGATTGTCTGCTGGGCCTGACCTGCGGCAAACACCTGCTCCAAGGGTAAATCCTGACCGGTGTCACCGCAATTGCAGAACAATTTCTCCCGACGCAGGGTGGTGCCGTAGGGTGAATTGTAGAATTGTTCAATAAATTTGAATTCATATGGGTTTTTCATGCCGTACTGGAAAATTCCCCGGCAGAGATGGAGAAAACGGTCGCGTATGGGTTGGTCTGCATCGTAGTCATGGAGCAGAGTTTTTTTGAAAGCACAGTTCACCTGCATGAAGATCTCCGAAACCAGGGTGTCCTTATCTTTGAAATAGCGATAGATAGTACCTGCGCCAACGTCGGCATCCCGGGCAATCAGAGAGATCGGCGTGCCATGGAAACCATACTCGGAGATGAGTTTGATGGTGGCGTCGATGATACGCTCCCGTTTGCCGATGGGATCTGCCGGTATGGTTGTTGTTTTTGTAGAATGAATATTCATTCCGTTTTATTTATTCCGTTTTCATATGGGCGTCAAGGGGAAAAGAAGTAAATCGTATGAGGAAAAGACAGGCAGGCGAGTTACAGCGGATAAAGTTGTTCTTAAGATATTACTTTGTAACTAACTGGCAATATTTATTTATTAGTGCCAATAAAACGAAAAAAGGATGCCCAGTTATTCCGGGCATCCTTTTTTCGTTTTAAAAAAACAGGAACAGCAGTTTATGCCTTATGGCATTTAGTACATGTATAGCCTTTGTTGGCATGTTTTGTATGCAACGCGGCGCTGTCAGACCAGGATTTCAGGCTGTGGCAGTCGTTGCATAAATCGCTCGTTGGTTTTACAAGAGGATTGGTCGTTGTTGCTGGTGGTGCTGTTGTTATAGTTACACCAGTATGGCATTTCACACATTGATAGCCTTTCTCAATATGTTTTTTATGCAGTTCTTGACTATTGCTCCAGGATTTAGAGCTGTGGCAGTCGTTGCACAAATCGCTTGTCGGTTTTACAAGACCCGTGGGTTCACCTCTATGACAGCTTGCACACTGAATATTAGGAACTCCACCTTCACCAATCGCATGTTTGTTGTGTATATCTTGCCATGACAAAGTTTTGGCGGAATGACACAGGGTACAGTTTGCGACCTTTACCGGCCAGGTATGATACCCCAGTTTGGTGAAGGGGATCATCTTGGTACCGTCAACGGTCTTACCGGTGCCAGCGTGGCAGTCGGTGCAGG
>JANMTN010000043.1:0-9655 GCA_031390685.1 Desulfobulbaceae bacterium | reverse complement strand
CCCAAGCGTTTGTATCGAACCGCCAGACCCGCTCTTTTGCCGCAAGCACACAGCCTGAACATGATCGGATTTGGCTTTGACGGCACCGCCTGTTTCCGCAAGGGGACGGCTATTGCCCCGGATGCCATCCGCATGGTGGCCTCGGATATCGAGAGCTATTCTCCATACCTGGATCTGGATCTGGAAGAAACGACACCCTTTTATGACCTGGGTAATCTCATTGTCCAGCAGAGCGGGGATGCCCATCAGGATTATGTGGCGGCGCATGAGCGGTTCACCGCGCTGGCCGGGTCTCTTGATTTTGCCGGTGACGGCATTAAATTTCTGACCTTGGGCGGAGAGCATTCCATCTCGTATTCCTTCATCACCAAGTATCTTCAGGCCTTTCCCGATCTGGTCCTGCTTCATCTCGACGCCCATGCCGATCTGCGGGATGAATATCAGGGCTACCATTATTCTCATGCCTCGATCATCCGAAGATGCCTGGATAATTTCGGCCCGGGCCACCAGCTGCGCCAGTTCGGCATCCGCTCCGGAACCAGGGACGAATACACCTGGATGCGCGAACATCACACCCTGGCGCCAAGCCTTGATGCGTTTGTCGCCTTCATTGAAGGACTGCCGGCCCAGCGCCCGATTTATCTTACCCTGGATCTTGATTACTTTGATCCCGCTTTTCTCCCCGGCACCGGCACCCCGGAACCGGGCGGCCAGGATTTCTTCTCCTTTGTCAGGATCGTTCAGGCCCTGCGTCATAAAAACATGGTGGCGGCCGATGTGGTGGAGCTCTCTCCCCCGGTGGATGCCACCGGCAACAGTGATGTCTTCGCCACCAAGGTGGTCAGGGAACTGATCCTTGCCTTTCACCGGGAGAGTTGAGATGAGCAATGATCCTGTCAGTATAGCCGCGGAAAACTGTGAGCGGTACCATGTCAGTGATTGGGGGAATGGCTATTTTTCCGTCAACAGCAAAGGACACCTCTGCGTCTTGCCGGAAAAGCGGGCGGATGGCCCCACCATTGACTTTCTCGAGGTCATTGCGGAGATCAAGAATCTGAACATCTCCTTTCCCGCTGTTATCCGCTTCCATGATATCCTCCGCTCCCAGGTGCGCCTGCTTAACACTACTTTTCGAGCGGTGATCGACGAATGTGAGTACCAGGGGCAATTCCTCGGGGTCTATCCGGTCAAGGTCAATCAGATGCGGGAGGTGGTCGAAGAGATCATTGACGCTGGTCGGCCCTTTGATTACGGCCTGGAGGCCGGTTCCAAACCGGAACTGCTGGCGGCGCTCGCTCTGAATGATAACAGGAATGCTTTGACCATCCTCAACGGCTACAAGGATGAGGATTATATCCGGCTGGCCCTGCTGGGCCGTAAACTGGATCGTAAGATCATCATTGTGGTTGAACGGTTCTCAGAGATCTCCCTGATTATAAGGATGGCCAAGGAATTGGGGATTGATCCGCTGATCGGGTTCCGCGCCAAACTGGCGGCGCATGGCACTGGCCGCTGGGCCGGGGCCAGCGGCGAGAGGGCCAAATTTGGTCTCACCTGCAGCGAGATCCTGAGCGGGGTGGCGCTGCTGCGAGAGCAGGGGATGACCCACTGCCTGAAGCTCCTGCATTTCCACGTGGGCAGCCAGATCCCGGACATCCGCTTTATCAAGGAGGCCATCACCGAGGCTGGCCGCATCTTTGTTGACCTGGTTGTCCTGGGGCTTCCCCTTGAATATTTTGATGTCGGCGGCGGGCTGGGCATTGATTATGACGGTTCCCGTTCCGCCAGTGAGTCATCCAGGAACTACAATCTGGAGGAGTATGCCTTTGATATCATTGATGGCCTCCAGTATATCTGTGACCAGGCAGGCATCGCCCATCCTCACATTGTCAGTGAGAGCGGCCGTTTCGTGACCGCCCATCACTCCTGCGTGATCACCAATGTGATTGACAATATTCATCAGACCAGGAGTATCCTCAGCACCGAGCAGGAGTCAGGAGAGCATAATCTGGTCTCCACCATGCGTGCATCCGCCCATGACCTGAATGCAAACAATTACCAGGAGATATTCAACGATATCCAGCAGTGCAAGGATGACGCCATCAGCGCTTTCCGTTTTGGGGTGATCTCCATTGGCGAGCGGGCCAAGGTCGAGACCCTGTACTGGAATACCCTGGCCCGTATTCAGAAAATTGCAGCAGTTCAACCTTTTATCCCTGAAGAACTGCAACGCCTGGGTGAGCTGCAGGCCAGCCAGTACCTCTGTAACTTCTCGATCTTTCAGTCGGCAGCCGACAGTTGGGCCATCAAACAGCTCCTGCCCATCATGCCGGTGATGCGTCTTGATGAACAGCCGGATGTGAGCTGTTCCCTGGTCGATATAACCTGCGATTCCGATGGCAAGATTGACCGTTTTATTGCCAAGACCGGTTTTGACAAAACCCTGCTCCTGCACGCTCTCCGACCGGATGAAGAATACTATATCGGCCTCTTTCTCACCGGGGCGTATCAGGACGTGATGGGTGATATGCATAATCTCTTTGGCCGGCTCAATGAGGTGCACATCTACTGCGATGATGATGATCCGAATGATTTTTATATTGAAGAGATGATCAAGGGGACCTCCGCCCAGCAGGTATTGACCACCATGCAGTATAATCCGGAGCTGATGGCCAGGACCATCAAAAAAGAGATTGATCAGCAGGTGCATCAGGGCAAGATCCAGCCCCGTGAAGGGGTAAGGCTTGTGGATTTTTATGAAAACTGCCTGGCGGACTATACCTATTTGAAGTTTTAGGAGCCGTTACGAAATAACATGGCCATTTATGTCTATTTCGTTACGGCTCCTTATGCCGCTTCAAACAACTAGATAGCCATGTTATTTTTTACAGCGGCTTAGGATATAGAAGGCGGCCCCTTGGGGTGTGAAGAGCGACTGGTGATCACGGTATTTCAATGTTACGGGTCTTTTTGACCGACGGTTTATGGTGAACTGAGTGGATTATAAAATTCTCATTATAAAATCAGGCGGATGGATTTTTCTGCTGTTGACGGTTATGGCTGTTTTTGCCCAGGCCGGCGATAAAATTGTCATTGCCCACCGGGCCGCGTCCGGCTATCTGATGGAACATAACCTGCCGTCTGTGACCTTGGCGGTGGCCATGGGCAGTGATTATATCGAGCAGGATCTGGTCATGACCAAAGATGATCAGATCATTGTGCTCCATGATCCTACTCTGGAGCGGGTCACCAATGTGGCGGAGCTTTTTCCGGGCCGAAATCGGCAGGACGGAAAGTTTTATGCCCTTGACTTTACCCTGGCCGAGATCAAACAGCTGCATCTGAAAGAGCCCTACCCAAACAGTGGCCGGTTCCCCGATACCAACACCAACCTGCAATTGGCCGTACCCACCTTCAAGGAAGAGCTGGAGCTGATCAGGGGGCTGGAAAAGACCCTGCGCAAGAATATTGGGATCTATCCCGAGATTAAACAACCGTGGTTGCATCGCAAGGAAGGCAAGGATATCTCTATGGCCGTGCTCAAGATCCTGCGCGAATATGGGTTCACAGGCAAAGAAGACAAGATCTATCTCCAGTGTTTTGACCCGGATGAACTCAAACGCATCCATGATGAGCTGATGCCGACACTGCAGATGGAGCTGAAACTGATTCAGCTGATTGAGGACAATAATGGCAATGAGACCAAATCCCTGCAATGGGGGGAGTGGGTCAATTATAACTATGACTGGATCAGCAGTAAGTCAGGGCTGCGTACCCTGTCGGCCTACATCTCCGGGCTTGGCATGGATAAGTCCATGCTGGTTGATGAGGCCGGGAATCTTCTTCGCCCCGAGCTGGTCAGTGATGCCCACAGCCTGGGTATGGTGGTTCATCCCTTCACCTTCCGTCGGGAAAAAGAATCGCTGCCGCCCTATGCTGCAAGCTTTGAGGCATTATTGGAATTCTTCTATTTCAAGGTAGGCGTTGACGGTGTTTTTACCGATTACTGCGGGGATGCCGTGTTTTTCCTCCAGACAAGGATTCCTGCGCCTGCAACTGTTCCTGCAAGCAGTGAAACGCTACCTTCCCAGCCAATCGCGTCAGAGGCGCCCCAGCCTCCTGCCGCACCCTTGGCGGCTCCTGTTTCCGTGCCGGTCGTGACTCCAGTTTCTGCACCTGTCCCAGCGTCAGGGCCCGTTGTGGAGCCATCAGCGCCGATGATCACTCCACAACCCGCTCAAGCACCAACCCCTGATCCAGATCCCGCGCCAGCTCCTGTGTCTGACCCAGTGGTCCCCCCTGAGCCTGTGCTGGAAACGGCGGGGGAAGTCGCTCCTGATCCGGCGCAGCCGGCAGATCCTGTGTCCGTGCCTCTTGAGGTCAAGTATCAATAGTAGAATTTTTCCGGAGCAGAAAGATGTTCTTGATTCCTCTGTGCATTGGCGCCACCAAGATCCATTGGCTCAGCGGCGGCGATTTTCGTCTGGATGGGGGAACGATGTTCGGTCCTGTGCCCAAGTCGCTCTGGCAGAAGCAGGTCCGGGCCGAAGCGGACAATACTGTTCTTCTGTGCAACGATCCGCTTCTGATCAGAACGCCAGACCTGAATATCCTTGTTGATACCGGTCTTGGCAACAAGCTTACCCAAAAACAGCACGCCATTTTTAAGACGGCCAGCCCGTGGAGCCTGCTCTCCCAGCTGGCGTCCTTAGGGCTCAGCCGCCAGGATATTGATGTGGTGATTCTGACCCATGGCGATTTTGACCATGCCGGCGGTGTGGTCATGGTGGGTGAGCAGGGCCGGGAAGAAGTCACCTTCCCGGCCGCCACCCATCTGATTCAGGAGGCGGAGTGGCAGGATGTGGTTTCGCCCTGCCGCCGGGCCCAGGAAAGCTACTGGCCAATTAATTTTAATGAACTGATACAAAGCGGCAGGATCCAGTTTGTCCAGGGGACTCATCAGGTGTGCCCGGAGGTCAGGGTTTGCCTGACCGGTGGGCACACCCTGGGCCATCAACTGGTGGAGATCGCCTCCCAGGGCGAAACCGCAGTCCATCTTGGCGATCTTTTCCCCACCCATGCCCATGTAAATCCCCTCTGGGTTATGGCCTATGATAATTTTCCGCTGGAAGTTATCGACTGCAAGGAGCGATACTTCAAGGAATACCGCAAGCGGGATGCCTGGTTTACCTTCTACCACGACCCTCTGGTCAAGGCCTGCAAGCTTGGCGCCAAGGGAATACTCACTGATCGCTGGCCGCAGGGCGCCGATAAGGCCGCTGATCCATTAGTTGTATGATCAATGTTGTTTTTTTGGCAAAAATGCGGAAAGGAAGACAGCGGTGAGGGCCAAAAAGGCCGCCATGAGAAAGCTGCCGGCAAAACTGCCGGTCGTCTCGGCCAGGAGCCCTGCCAGAAAAGGGCCGATGACCTGGCCCAGGCCAAAGACAAAGGTGATAAATCCAAAAATCGCCGCCATCCGCTCGGCCCCGGCGTAATCTCCCACCAGGGCCGCCATGATGGAGGGAACACTCCAGACAACAATCCCGTAGCAGCCAATGGAAAGATAGAGAAAGAGCTGGGGCAGATCGAGGGCAATAAGGAGGTAGGCCACGGCTTGAATGGCAAAGACCAGCATCAATGCCGGTCTGCGGCCAAATCGGTCAGAAAAGATCCCGAAGACCGGCCCGGAAAACAGGCTGAGCAGACCCACCCAGGACCAGAAATTACCGGCCACTGCCTCGCTGAATCCCTTTTCCTGAATCAGGGTGGTCACGATAAAGGTGGCGTAGATCACATAAGTGAAGCCGAAAAGAAAATAAATGGCGGCACAGTGCAGGACAATGGAGGAGCGGAGCCGGGGAGACTCGGCAAAGGAATTATGGTGTTTGTCGGGATGAGAATCGGTCATGCCCACGGGCAGAAGTCCGCATTCCTGGGGGCTGTTTCTGAGGACGAGAGAACATATCACCGCGACACAGAGGACAATGGTGCCGAGGACCAGCCAGCTTATCCGCCAGCCCTGTTCATAGACCGTGTTAAGATAGGGAATTAATTTTCCGGACAGGATAATGGCAAAACCGCTGCCAATGGCCACAAAGCCGGTGGCCCGGCCTCGTTTATTGCTGGCAAACCAGCATGAGATCAGGGACACCATCGGCACATTGGACAGGCCGCTGCCGATCCCGGTCAGCAGATAGAGCGCCAGTATCAGGTAGAGGTTTTGGGCCCAGCCAATGAGGAGCATGGAGATGCCAATGATGGTAAGGGCCGTCCCGATCAGCCTGCGGGCGCCAAAACGTCTGGTCAGTCGGCCGCAGAGCAGCACCGCGATCAGGTAGCCAACAAAGTTTACGGTCCCGATCAGACCCATCTGCAGATAGGAGAGTTGCAGGGCCCGGCCCATGGACGGCAGGAGCACCCCTAAGGAAAACCTGCCCAGGCCCAGACTGGCAAAGAGACAGAGGGTACCTGTTGCCATTACATACCAGCCGTAATGGACGGCGGGAAAGCCCTTTTTGCAGGAGATATTGTTAGAACTCATTTCCTTTCAATGGCGTTTGATTCATATTTTTTCGGGACTGTTTCCTCAGAGTCAGACAAGAAAACCATGATAGCAAATTCCCATCTGTTCTCCACCTATTTTTAGGGGCCCTGTAAAATGGCGGTATTTCTCTTGCCAGCCAGTTGACACCCTCTTTGGTTTGTGGGTACAGTGGGGCGCGTGATTTTATATTGGTATCGGAGGCAGGAATATGCGCGCAGTCATTCAACGGGTCAGCCGGGCAGTGGTCACTGTTGACCAGGAACAAGTCGGGGCCATTGGCCAGGGTCTGGTTGTCCTGCTGGGCATCCATAGAGAGGACCAGGAAACAGACCTGGACTGGCTGGTCGACAAGATAGTTTATTTGCGGATTTTTGAGGACGCGGCAGGGAAAATGAATCGTTCTCTGCTCGACACCGGTGGAGCCATGCTTATTATCTCTCAGTTCACCCTCTATGGAGATTGTCGCCAGGGGCGCCGACCGGGGTATTCCGCGGCGGCCAGGCCTGATCAGGCGGAAGCCCTTTATGAACGGTTTATCAAGGCCGTGCGACAATATGGCATTCAGACAGAAACGGGTCGTTTTCAGGCAACAATGGCAGTGGAACTGGTGAATGACGGACCGGTCACCCTGCTTCTGGATTCAGCAAAGATGTTCTAATATTATTCAATTCCTTAAATTCTCATGCCTTTTATCACTGGACAATCTTATTTTTCCTTTACCTTGAAGCGACAGGCGCATATCGCCGAGATCCAATCCGATGTCTATCTTTTTGAGCATGACGTTCTCGGGTGCCCATTGCTGGCCATCAAAAACAGCGATCCCAATAAGACCTTTGCCGCCGCCTTTAACACCATCCCCACGGATTCCACCGGCGTGGCCCATATCCTGGAACATTCGGTGCTGATGGGATCAAAGAAATATCCGGTCAATGATGTCTTCGGTGAGATCCACAAAGGCGGGCTCATGACCTTTTTGAATGCCATGACCGGATCGGATATCACCTATTATCCCTTTGCTACCCGGAATCTGAAGGAATATTTCAACATCATGGATGTGTACTGCGACGTGGTGTTTAATCCGCTGCTCAGTCGCGCCACCTTTGAACAGGAGGGCTGGCATTACCATCAGGAAGAGGAAAATGGGGAGCTGGAGTTTCAGGGTGTGGTCTATAACGAGATGAAGGGCGCCTTTTCCGACCCGATCCGTCTGCTGTTTCATCATATCTTTGGCGGACTCATGCCCGGCTCTACCTACGCCCATGAGTCCGGCGGCGACCCCAAGGATATTCCGGATCTCTCCCATGAGGCCTTTTGTGCCTTTCACAAAGAACACTATCATCCCTCCAACAGCACCTTCTTTGTCTATGGGGATGCGCCGCTTGTCGATGAACTCCGCTATCTCCAGGATAATTTTCTTAAGGCCTTTCCGGCACCAGGGAGCAGGGCCACAGTTGAGGCGGGACGGGATATTGACCAGATCACCTTTATTGAAGACCGCTACGGTGTGGAATCGGCAGACACTGTGGCCAAGACCTTTCTGGCTGTAGGCCAGGCGGTTTCCACTGTGCTCAATCGTCAGGAAAACGCTGCCTTTCAGGTTATTGCCGGGATCCTCTACAATTCAGATGCCTCTCCCCTGAAAAACAAGATCGTCTCCAGTGGTCTCTGTAAGGACTTCGGCGGGCTCTATCTGTGCACCTCAAGCTTCAAGACCTTTATGGTCACCTATCTGGTCGGCAGTGATCCTGATAAACGGGATCCTTTTTTGTCTCTCTACAACGAGACTTTGCGGGAGATGGTCAGAGCCGGCCTTGATCGCGACCTGTTGCTCTCGGAACTGAATAAGTATGAATTTTCGGCGCGGGAAGAGTCGAGCAAGGCCCAGCGCGGTCTGGATCTGATCGGCAAGGCCATGCCTGCCCTCAAGTATGGCACTGATCCCTTTGAAGCCCTGGAGATCGAAGAGCTGTTCCGTACCATTCGCCACAAGGCGCTGGAAGAGAGATATTTTGAAGAGTTGATTGAGCGCTATCTTCTGGAAAACAAGGCCACCGTGGTGGTCACCCTGATCCCTGATCCTTCCAGGCTGGCCCAGACCCAGGATGAGGAGACCAAACGGCTGGAGGCGTACGCGGCGACCTTGACCGGAACCCAGCGCCAGGAGCTGATTACCAGAACCGCGGAACTGCGGCAGCAGCAACAGACGCCCAATAGTCCTGAAACCCTTGCCCTGCTGCCGCAACTGAGCCACAGCGACCTGGATTCGCACCTTTCCTTTCATGCGGTGCAGCCCACCGAGATGTTCGGCGGCGCTCAGATGCTGGTCAGTGCCCTTGCCACCGAGCATATCTCCTATGTGGATATGGGCTTTGATATCTCGGCAGTCCCTTCCCGGCTTCTGCCCTGGTTGGACCTTTTTGCCACCATTGTTACCGAGATCGGCACCGGAAAGATGGATTTCATGCATCTGGCCCGGGAACTGGGGACCTGTACCGGCGATTTCTCACACTCCTTTAACGTCTATAGCAAGTTGGGGAGTGCCGAGCTGGTGCGTCCCGTCCTCTGGTTTCAGATGAAGTGCCTGCCGGAATACCAGGAGCGGGCCCTGCACCTGATGACGGAAATCTTTACCGAACTTTCTCTGGATGATAGAACGCACATTCAGGAAATTGTGCACCGGGAGGTTGCCTGGTCAGAACACAGCGCCCAGAGTGAAGGGTACAGTCTGGCGGCCTCACGGGCCTTTGCTCATCTCGGTCTTGCCGGGGCCTACAATGAGATGATCTCCGGCGTTACCTCGTATCGGGCGGAAAAAGAGCTGGATCAGAATTACGCCCGGATGGAAGAGACCTTTCTTGCTGCCTTGCGTGATATGGCCACTCTCATTTTCAATCGGAATAACCTGGTCTTGGCCATCACTGCCGACCCTGAAGAAGTTGAAACCTTTTCTCGCCATGGGGAAGCCTTGGTGATGGCCCTTCCCGACACTCCTGTCAGTAGACAGATCTTGACCTTGCCGGATCTGCCGGCTCATGAGGCCTTGATCACCTCCGCCGAGATCGTCTTTGCGGTGCAGGCCGGGGCCCTTCTGCCAAACGGCGCTGGCTA
>JANMTN010000035.1:0-7506 GCA_031390685.1 Desulfobulbaceae bacterium | reverse complement strand
ATGGGAGGCCTTACTCGAAGTCAGCTTTTTATCGGACAAAATGAAGGAGAAATACCTGCAGGTTGTTAATGAGCGCTTTGCCAGGATTTTCCGGTAAAGGAAAAGTCCCTTACTTTAACGTTTTTCATGGATGAAAACGGTATCCATTTTTTACTTGACCACCTCAGTAGCCGTAAACGTCGTTCTGCTTTTTCCTTTTCGGGTTTGAATGCGTGCCATAGCGTAGATCTCCCCATGTTTTTTTGTTCCATTTTTGTTCCACTTTTATGTCAAACCATACAATAATAAAGAAGAAAAAAGCAATAGCGAATGGAACAAATCGCATAAAAAAAGGGGCTAACCAGTTGATACTTCTGGTTAACCCCTTGATTTTATTGGTGCGCCCGGCCCGATTCGAACGGGCGGCCTACGGATTAGAAGTCCGTTGCTCTATCCAGCTGAGCTACGGGCGCATATCTTTTTGAGAACAAGTTATTTTAATCGAATGGGGGTAAAAAGCAACCGCCTTTTCTCTGTCTTGCCTCTGTACTCACCTTAAGTGTTGATGGCGGATTAGATTTGTTTGATCAAATCCAGGAGATCGTCAGCGCTCATTTTGGCGCTGATATCGGTTCCTTCGAGTAGGCTTCCGGCAAGATCCCGTTTTTCTTGATGAAGTTTGACAATTTTTTCTTCAATAGTGTTTTTGCAGATGAGCCTGTAGATGGTAACGGGGCGTGTCTGGCCAATGCGGTGGGCGCGGTCAGATGCCTGGTCCTCAACGGCTGGATTCCACCAGGGGTCCATGTGGATGACGTAATCAGCCGCGGTCAGATTCAGGCCAAGCCCGCCAGCCTTGAGGCTGATAAGAAAGAGATCACTCTCGCCGGATTGGAATTCATCAACCTGCTGTTTTCGTTTGGCGCTGTTGGTTGAGCCGTCGAGATATTTGTAGCCAATCCCTTTTCCATCCAGATATTCACGCAGAATCTGCAGATGACCGATAAATTGGCTGAACACCAGGGCCTTATGGCGACCGCCCAGCAACTCCTCAATGACTGCCGAGAATACTTCAAGTTTGGCACTGGGAATATTGGTGTCCGGGGCAATCAGACGGGGGCTGCAACAGGCCTGACGTAATTTCATGATCTCGGTCAGGATCTGGAGATGCCTTCCTTTTTTCTCCTGATTATTTTCCAGCGTTTGCAGCGCATTTTGTCTCAGCGCCTCATAAAAATGGGTTTCCTCTTTGCTCATGGCCACGTGGAGGGTGATCTCTGTGCGTGGCGGCAGTTCTTCCAACACTTCCGATTTGATCCGTCGCAGGATAAAGGGACGAATGAGTTTTTTCAGTTTCAGGCGGGCCTCGCGGTCGTGGTAGCGTTCGATGGGAATGGCAAAGCGTTCATTGAAGCGATTCAATGAACCCAGCAGGCCAGGATTGATAAAGTGAAAGAGGTTCCACAGCTCTCCCAGGTGGTTTTCTATGGGGGTACCGGTGGTAAGAAGTCTGAATCTGGCCTGGAGTGCCATGGCGGCCTTGGATCGTTTGGTCGCCGCATTTTTTATGGCCTGGGCCTCATCGAGAATAACGGTCTGCCATTTGACCTGGGACAAGAGCTCGTTTTCTTGTTGGAGCAGGGTGTAGGTGGTGATCAGGAGATCAAATTTCCCTAATTCCTCAATGGTTTTGCCGCGGTTTTTTCCAGTCAGAGTTTTGATGTTGAGGGTGGGGGCAAAGCGATTCACCTCTGTTTCCCAGTTGGTGGAGACGGAAGTGGGGGCAATCACCAGAGACGGCCCTTCCGAGGCCAGTTCCAGAATGATGGCCAGGGACTGGATGGTCTTGCCCAACCCCATATCATCGGCCAGACAGCCACCAACACCCCAGTGCACAAGGCGGGCCAGCCAGTTGTAGCCTTCGAGCTGATAGTCCCGTAGTTCTGCCTGGAGAGTGGATGGAAGCTTGGGGGTGTAGGATTGAAGATCTTGGAGCCTGGCCTGTTGTGTCTCCCAGCCGGCATCGACATTGGTTTTTGTCTGTTCGATCAGTTGTTCCAGAGGGAGGGCAGCCAGGGGGTGCAGGAGGATCTCGTTGCCATTGGTGGAATCAATTCCTTCAGAGTAGATGTTCAGTTCTTCCAGTCGTTTTTTAAATTCCTGAGTAAGGGCCAGAAATTGGCCTTCGCCAATCTGCACAAAACGGCCTGAAGTCTCTTTGACCTTGGCGAGCAGTTCACGCAGGTCAATAACGGTGTTCTGGTCAAGCTCCAGCTGTCCGGACAGGGCAAACCAGTTCTGACGATTGGTGCGTATCTTCAGGTTAAGATTTTTCAGGGAGGCCTGATGACTGACCGTCAGTTTTTCACCTTCCGGCCATTCAATGATGACCTGATCATGAATGGCCTGCAATTCCATCAGGGCCTGCAGGCAGTCATCCGGATCCTGCAGGTGCCATTCCCGATCATTTTCCTGCTCGATGTCAATGGCCAGGTCAAGGATAGGGCAGGATTCTTCAATCTCTCTGGCATTCTCTTCTTCGAGTGCCAGATTGCGCCGCGTTTGCAGGCGTTTGCCCCGGACTTCAGCCATGATATTCTCAACGCCCTGCCCCGGTTTCAGATAATGACCGCCTTCGGCAAAGGGTTTGACAAACATCTCCAGGCGGAAGCCGGTGCCAAAGGGGAGCAGGTGGATGTAAATGGAGGGATCGGCCTCGACGAATTCGATATGGGTATTTTTATTGGTTGAGGCGTCAACGGCAATTGCCGAATGAACCGTCATGTAGGAAGAAATATTGCCAATGGCGGTAAGCACCTGGTCGCTTGCCGCCATTGGGACACTGAGACCATCGGGACCGGTAATCTGGGCAATGCGGCGATGATTGTCATTAATGGCAATGATCTTGAAACGCGTCTGTGTTTCCTGGAAGACGGTAATAGAGTTTTTGGTTACTGCCTGGGCAAAACGGATGTGGAGTTGTCCTCCTCGCTCTTCCACCAGAAGCTCGGGTTCGCCGGCAATAAATTCGACAGCTGAAGTTGGTGACTGGGTCAGAAAAAGCAGAGGATGGTTAATCATGGCGACCAGGGCTTGGTCCATGTCAAAGTGATAACTGATTCCGTGGGTCTCAGGGTGTTCGATTTTTTTGATGGCCGCGCTGATCTTGCGGTCCTGGATGCTCAGATAGGGGAGCATGTCACCCGAGTAGAGGCGGGCAAGCGATATGGGCCGGCCTTTACTCCATTGTCCTCCGGGAGAGATCAGCTTCTGCTCTTTGGGACTGATGGTGAGCACGTCATTTTTATAATCGATGAACCATGCCATTCTGATAGTTTGATTCTGGTCAGGATACGGCTGGATGGTTGTGGCCTGGATCAGTGCCTGCAGGCTTCGTTTCCAGGGATCTTCAGGCTCAAGGATGGCGACCAGAGAGACTTGGCCCGTCTGTTCCTGGATCGTCTGCATGGTTGCCACATATTCACTGTTGTCTGCGGAAGTCTTGGCCAGAATATCAGCCAGATTCAGGGTGAAAAAGTGATAGTGATTGGTTTTGGCCTGTTGATACAGGGCCTGGATTCTTTGTTCGGTATCCGGCTTGATCGTGCTGTTCAGCCAGTAGTCGCAGAGTCCGGCAAAAAGGATGGTCAGGCTGGGGGCTTTTTCATCCTGGATGAGGCCGAATGTTTCATCTGTGAGCCTGCCATTGCTTTGCGCGCTGAGCAGGGCGGCCAGAAAATGATAGGCCTTCTCTTCTGCCATGCCGGGAAAGAGCGACAGGGTAATGCCGATACGGTGGGCAACGGCCTGGTTTTGGTCAATGGTGTCTTCCTGGAGGCAGGCCAGAAGATGAAAGAGTCCTGGCGGACCAATAAAGGCAACCTTGTCATTACCGCTGAGTTTCTGGAGGGCCTGAATATCGTCGGCAAAAGATTGTCGGGCTTGGCTGTACTGGCCACGCAGAAAAGAAAGAGAGCCTGCGGCGCCAGTACCGCTAAAACTCTCTGCCTGCTCGGTGATCAGTTGTTCCGCGGCGTCCAGTTCTCCCTGGAGGATGAGCTGGTTAAAAAGCAGGCGTTGAAAAGGGAGTCTTTCGTCGTTGTCAAGGCCCTGGAAATTTTCCTTATCTTGGAGAAATTTTAGAATTTCCGGGAAGGACGATAAGGTGGACTGGGCAAAACGGAGGGCCTGATCTGCTAAGAAAAACTGGAAGGAAGGGGCAAGAGTTCGAAGCCATACCGGATCAAAGGGATTGGTGATGATCTGGACCGTGGGGGATATGGCTGAGAAGAGTTTTTGGTCCTGGCTGCCAAGAAAATCGAGGGCATCGTCGATAAGATCAAACTGTTGGGTATAGATCCCGATGCGGAGCTCACGCATGGCCCGCCAGCATCGAGTTGTCCATTTTCCGTAATAATAGGAGACCGGGGCCTCCTGGCGGATTACTTGCGCAAAAAAGGCAAAAGTCCCTTGGGCAACCGAGATTCGGCTGAGTATTTCGGAAAGCTCCGGCGCGCATTGCCGGTCTTTGGTCACGAGGCCGAGTTTTTGGAATTTATTAAAATAATGGGTGAGATTGGCCGCCGTGGGACAGTTGCCCCGCGGACTCCGCATATCCAGTCTGGTAAGACAGTTAATCAATAGGGTGATATGAGGTGGCTCACAAACAATGGACAGAAATTGGAGAAAGGTCTGCTCGAATTGGTTGAGTGTGTCATAGAGCTGCAGAAGGGGGTGTCGGTCGGTCATAGTCAATACGGCTTTATCCTGATTGGAAGGATCGTTGGTCCGGAAATGAAAATTTGGATTGATTTGAAAATGGAGAACATGCAATAATCAGCCGGCGCCGGTCGCCTTGAGACGGAAATGGATTCAGGGCAGGAATTGAAAGAGGAACCATCTTTGGGTTGGTAGGCCCGCCGTGGTTCCTCTTTATGGGTCTCTTCAAGGTGCTTTTTAGTTCAAGATATTTTTGTTGACAGATATCTTGCTCTTTTCTTGCTGCTGTTTCAGCCAGGCAGAAAGCAATCGATCTTGTTTCTGTTTGAGCAGTGTGGCGGTATATTCTTTTCTGGTGGCGGCATTCAAGCTTGCAGTTTCTGGTAATTTGCGTTCCAGAAACTGCAAGATGTATAAATCATCTCCCGCGGCCAAAACCTCTTTTGGAAAGGGGTTTTTGGCGCTCAGCCGCAAGGCCTGATCAATAAGAGAAGGCGGCAGCACAGGGTCAGGGGCTGCATTGTTTTTACTCAGAGGCCCTGATTTCCTGGCTTGCAATTTTGCTTCACCGGCCATTTTCTCAAAATCAGCTCCTCCCTGCACCTTGGTCAAGATGGCCGTTGCCGTCTCTTTGGCCATTTTGCGGGCCTTGCTCAACTTGTAATCTTTGGTTACCTGTTCCCTGACCTCTTCAAGCTTCGGAGGCGCTGGTTCCTGGATTGCCTCCGCAAAAAGGATAAAGTAACCGGATGGCGTTTCAATGAGTGAGCTGAGCTCACCCTGCTTCAGGGCAAAAATGGTATCCATGAACTTGGGATCAGGGTCAAGCGTTGCAGGCGGGGCAGTGCGACTGAAAAAATCAGTTGTAATAACGGTTTGGTCGGTATGTTTTTCGGCATATGCCGGCAAGCTGCCGGCGGCAATAATACCTTCATAGGCCTCATTCGCCATCTGGAAGGTTACGGGTCTTGCCTGTTTGTTCTGGAGTTGTGCAATAATGGCGGCACGGACTTCCTCTATCGGTTGGGTCGTGGCGGGCATGATCTTGTCGAGCTTGATGATATGATAACCAAATCGTGTCTGGATGATATCGCTGATAGCGTTTGGCTGCATGGAGAAGACTGCATCGTCAAATTCTTTAATCATCCTACCCTTGGCAAATGTCCCCAGATCGCCACCCTTGGCCTTGGATGGATCTTCGGAGTAAGTAACGGCCAGCGCCGAAAAATCTTCACCGGCGCGGGCCTTGGCCAGGATTTCTTCTGCTTTTTCCCGTTGTTCCGCCCGCTTTTCCGGAGAGGCGTTTTCTTCTGTCTTCAATAAGATGTGCCTGGCCTGTCGTTGTTCGGGAACCTGGTAAGCAGCCTTCTCTTGTTCGTATTGGGCCAGAACCTGTTCGTTGCTGATCGTTACTTTGTCTGTCTGGGCCTTGTAGGGAAAGCTTAGATAGTTCAGTTTGATTTTCTGTTCGGTCTTGTAGGTATTTTTTTCTGTTTCAAACCAGGCAGCAAGATCTTGAGGATCAACCACGATCTTATCATTGAAGAGATCGGGCGTAACCTTGACAACCTTGACGCTCACTGTTTCCTGATCCCGTTGATGCATCTCGTTTATCTCGGTCTCGCTTGCCGTGGTCGCAAAGTTATTGATAGAGGTAATCACTTTTTCGCCAAGCAGGTCATGCCCGATGGAGGCCTCGAATTTATGAGGGGTCAGGCGGTTGGCGCCGAGGATGGCCTGGTAGGTATTCATGTTAAAACCACCCTCTTGCTGGAATTGGGGCATCTTCTGGATGGCGGTCTGGATTTCAACAGGGGTTGCCATGATGCCCATGGCATTGGCGCCCTGACGCAGCAATGCAGCCTGAGTCAATTGGTTGACAACCTGTTGTTTGACCCCGAGACCTTTGATGAGTTCGTCGGGGATGGTATCACCAAATTGCTGCCGGTAGCCGGTTATTGCCTGGTCGTAGCTCTCTTGAAATTTCTGGAGGGAGATCTCTTCATTATTGACAGTGATGGCGGTATCTCGACTATTCGTCATCTTGGTACCCACACCCCAGAAGATAAAAACCAGGGCGATAATCAGGACCAGGGCCTGAATAACGATGGATTGCGCTTTGTTACGGAGGATTTGCAGCATGGGGATACTCTGGAAAAAGGTTGTTCCTGCCTGGTAGTGAAAAGGCAGGATTGATTCTCATGCCAAAGGCATGCTAGACGAAATGCGGAATGTTGTAGATTTACCCTTTCTCACCTTTCTCTGCAAGGAAAAAGGCGGAATGGCTGTTTGTTTGATTGGGAGCCTTTACGAAATAACTTGTCTCTTTATAACTATTTCGTTACGGCTCTGTGTGCCGTTCTGGCCATTGAGGTGGCCATGTTATTTATTTGCAGCGGCTTGCTGAATCGTGTGGCCAATAAAAAACATCAGCCATGTTTTTCTGTATTTTTGCGTATTTGAGGAGAAAAGTTACCACAGGAGAATGCAGGGGGTTTCAGGACAATGGGTTTCATGATAAGGTTGAACTGCTGTGTTGAAAAAATATGGTGCAAGACCTGGCGTATCGCCATGGCTTGCCGTTTCTGTTGAAGGATCATTGAGCCTCGGGTTTGGGGATAACCGAGCAAGGAAAAGGGAAATAATGGGATCGAGAGTTACGCAGTTATATCGCAGGATTGATGAGGGCCGGGCCTATTGCTTTAATGTCGAATCCACCCGGCAGTTGACCGTGAAAGAGATGGAGTGTCTGCATCTGGTGCTGGCCGATGGTTTTCTTCCGGAAACGGTGTCGCTTACGCCTCTGCT
>JANMTN010000250.1:0-2011 GCA_031390685.1 Desulfobulbaceae bacterium | reverse complement strand
CCACCAATAGTCAGGATGACTACATGACGATCATGGCCCAGGCCACCATGTGAAAAAATCAGGGCCGGTCTTCAAGGAGATGGCTAAGAAGCGGAAAAGTCCAAAGACAAGGCGCGCAAAGACTGAGGAATAAGGCGTACTGAAGTACGTCGCAATGACGAAGGGTGTGCGCGCCCCGAAGGAAGTGCCCTTGGGGTACAACGCAGTATTTGGGCTTTTTCGCTTAGCCATCAAAAATTTATACCAGGAGCAAAGAAACAGATGGGCAAGCAGATGGTCATGTCAGTCATGTCCAAGGACAGACCAGGCATTGTCGCCGATATCACCGGGGTCATTTATCAATTGCAGGGGGATCTGGCAGACCTGAATCAGTCCGTTCTCTGTGATTATTTTACCATGATCCTCATTGCCACCTTTGATGACGCGGTAACCCCTGAGGACGTAGTGGCCGGTTTTTCCCATATCCAGTCTGAAACCAAACTGGAGGTAGTGGTCAAGGAAATGGACACCCCCATGGAGGTCGCCAAGGCCAAAAGGGTAAAAGAAACCTATATCCTTACCGCCCAGGGAAAAAACAGAAGCGGTCTGGTGCACCGGATTGGTCTCTTCTGTTATCAGCATGGGATCAATATTCTCGATCTGGCCACCACCCTCAATGGCGATCAGTACACCATGATCCTGCAGCTTGATCTCAGCCGCGTGGCATCGGTTGACACGATCCGCACCAGTCTTACCGGTTATGCCGAAGAAAGCGGCCTGACCGTCGTGCTCCAGCATGAAGATATCTTCAAGGCCACCAGCGAAATCACCCTGTTTTAATCCTGCCAACCCCTTTTTTTACTATTTTTGGAGTAAGACCAATATGTTACGATCAGGCCATATTCTTGCCACCGTTGAGATGATCCAGAAAGAAAATCTTGACGTGCGCGCTGTAACCATGGGCATTAATCTTCTCGACTGCCGGGGAGGTGATGTCCGCGAGACCTGTCGCCGGATAGAAGAAAAGATAGGTACGGTGGCGGCACGATTTGTGGCAACCTGTGATCAGGTGAGCCAGAAATACGGGATTCCGGTGGTCAATAAACGGATATCGGTCACCCCCATTGCCTTTGTCGGGGCCGGTTTTGATCGCCATGGATTTGTGGAACTGGCCCTGGCCCTTGATCGTGCCGCCTCAGCCGTCGGCGTCGATATCCTCGGAGGCTTCTCGGCCCAGGTGGAAAAAGGGATGACCGCTACCGACCGGGAATATATCGCCTCCATCCCCGAGGCCCTGGCCCGGACGGAGAAGATCTGCGCCTCCATCAATATTGCCAGCAGTCAGAAGGGGATCAATATGGACGCCCTGGCCCTGATCGGGCAGACAGTGAAGGCCCTGGCCGAGATCACCAAAAATCAAGGCGGTTTCGGCGCCGCCAAGTTTGTCGTCTTCTGCAATCAGCCCGGCGATAACCCCTTTATGGCCGGCGCCATCCATGGCCTGGAAGAGGCGGATCTGGTGCTCAACGTCGGCGTCAGCGGGCCGGGGGTTATTGCCCGGGCCCTGGACAGGCTGATCCACGCCAAGGGCCGGGAGAATCTGGGACTCGATGATATTGCCGAAGAGATCAAACAGACCACCTTCCGGGTGACCCGCTGCGGGGAGTTGATCGGCCGCAAGGTCTCAGAGGAGCTGGGGATTGAATTCGGGGTGGTGGACCTGTCCTTGGCCCCGACCCCGACCGTTGGCGACAGTGTCGGTGAAATCCTGCAGATCCTCGGCGTGGATGTTGTTGGCGCCCCCGGTTCAACCGCTATCCTTGCCATGCTCAATGACGCGGTGAAAAAAGGCGGCATCTTTGCCAGCAAGGCCGTGGGTGGTCTGAGTGGGGCCTTTATTCCGGTGATGGAGGATGCGGTGCTGGCGGAGGCGGTTGGCAGCGGGGCGCTGTGTCTGGAAAAACTGGAGGCCATGACCTGCGTCTGCTCGGTTGGACTCGACATGGTCCCTATCCCCGGCTCAGTCGATGCC
>JANMTN010000017.1:0-12921 GCA_031390685.1 Desulfobulbaceae bacterium | reverse complement strand
TCGTCCATCGTCGGCATGAAGGTCTTGCCGACCTGGGTGTAGATCACGCCGGCCGCCAGCAACATCGCCACTGCTACTGCGGCGACAACGTGCTGCCGGCGCAGGCCCCAGGCGAGCGCCGGCTCGTAGAGCGCCAGCAGCTTGCGCGGCAGCCATGGATCCTCGTGTTTGACCTCGCGCAGCAGGTACGACGCCAGCACCGGAATGACGGTCAGCGACAACACCAGCGAGCCGGCCAGGGCGAACACGATGGTGAGCGCCACCGGCACGAAGAACTTACCTTCGAGGTCCTGCAGCGTCAGGAGCGGCAGAAACACGGTAATAATGATCAATATCCCGGAGGTGACCGGGACCGCAACCTCGCGCACGGCGCGATAAATCGTATGCAGCCGCGGCACCTTGCCGGCCGTGGGATCGGTCGCCAAACGCTGCACGATGTTTTCGACCACCACTATGGCGGCATCGACCAGCATGCCGATCGCGATCGCCAGGCCGCCCAGACTCATCAGGTTCGCCGACATGCCGAAGCCGCGCATCAGGATGAAGGTAATCAGCGCAGACAGGGGCAGCACAAGGGCCACCGTCAATGCCGCCCGGATATTGCCCAGGAACAGCACAAGGAGTATGATGACCAGCACGGTCGCCTCGAGTAGTGCTGCCGAAACCGCACCGACCGCTTTGGTCACGAGGGAGGCACGATTGTAAAAAACGTCGAGGTGCACGCCTTGCGGAAGCGTCGGTTGCAGTTCATCCAGTTTTTTGCGCACACCTTCGACGACCTTTTGCGCGTTAGCGCCGGCCAATCCCAATACCAACCCCTGAACGGCTTCGCCCTTGCCGCTTTGCGTCACCACACCATAGCGTGTCACCGTGCCGATCTTGACCTCGGCTATATTGCCGATGCGGACCGGTGCGCCGTCCTTCATCGTCACCACCACCGCACGCAGGTCATCCAGACTCGTGATGTTTCCCTCGCTGCGCACCAGCAGCACTTCGTCGCCTTCGCCGAGCCGGCCAGCGCCGTCATTGCGGTTGTTGGCTTCGATCGCCTCCTTGAGCTGGGCGATGGTCACGCCGCTGGCGGCCATTTTGAGCTGCTCGGGTACGACCTCGAAAGCGCGAACGACGCCACCCAACGCATTCACATCGGCGACGCCGGGCACGGAACGCAGCGCCGGCCGGATGACCCAGTCAAGCAGGCTGCGCCGCTCGGCCAGGGACATCCCCTCGCCTTCGACCGTGAACATGAACATTTCCCCCAACGGGGTCGTGATCGGCGCCATGCCGCCGGCGATACCGTCCGGTAGATTTTCCGTCAGTCCGCCCAGACGTTCGCTGACCTGCTGGCGCGCCCAATAGATATCGGTGCCGTCTTCGAAGTCTATGGTCACATCGACCAGGCCGTATTTGGTGACCGAGCGCAGGATTTTGGTTTTCGGGATGCCGAGCATTTCCACCTCGATCGGCACCGCGATTCGGCTTTCGATTTCCTCCGGCGTCATGCCGGGGGCCTTCATGATAATTTTGACCTGGGTGCTCGACACATCGGGGAACGCATCAATCGGCAACCCAAGGAATGCATACCATCCAGCACCGGCGACGACCAGCGTCGCCAGCAGGATGAACAGGCGCTGCGACAAGGAGAATTGAACGAGACGGGAAAGCATCACTTGCCTCCCTTCGCATCGAGCCATGCGCCCTTGAGAGCGACCACACCGCTGACAGCGATCTGTTCACCGGCTTTAAGCGGACCTTGCACGCGCACGCGCTGCCCGGCGCTGACCACGACCTTCACCTGTCTGGCTTCAAAACCGTCTGAGGTGCGGACGAACAGGTAAGCCTGGTCGCCATCGTGGGCCACGGCGGACAGCGGCACATCCCAGGCGCCTTGAGTGGCCGCGACGGGCAACTCGACCGACACGAACTCGCCGGGGCGAACCTGACTGGTCTTGCCCTCGACCGCCGCACGCAGCACCACCGTCTGACTGCCGGACGAGACGGTCGGACTGACGCTCAAGATGCGCGCCGTGACGTCACGGCCTTGTACCGTGATCTTCGTTCCGGCCTGCCAATTCGCGATTTCAGAGACCGGAAGCTGAATATCCAGCCACAGGGATTCGGTTTGGGCCATATGCAACAACGCGGTTGCAGCCTCGACCCGCTGACCGGACTTGACCGCAATCTCGGTGACGATCCCGTCCTGCGTCGCAGCCAGCGTGATACTGTCTTGCGGCTTGCCGGAAGCCGCAATGCGCTCGATCGTTGCGGCCGACATACCGCTTAAACGCAGCGCCGCCTTGGCCTGGTTGAGCGCGGCTTCGGCTTCCTGCAAACCGGCCTGCGCCTCTTGCACCCGGCGCTGCGGAATGATGCCTTCATCGAACAACTGCTGTTCGCGCTGCGCAGCCTGCCGTGCGAGTGTGGCGCGGGCGGTCGCTTGCAGCAATTGCAGTTGCATCTGGCCGAGTTCCGGGCTGGCGATGCGTACCAGCGGCGCACCTGAAAGCACGACCTGGTTCTGCTGAACCAGCAATTGCGCCACCAGGCCGGCCACCGGTGAGCTGACCACCTGTTCCGCTTCTGGCGGAACAACGACCAGTGCAGGAAAAATTGCCTTTACCGGGTCGGTTTGACTCTGTAATGGCGTGGTTTGAATGCCCAGCGCCTGAATCTGGCTGTTGGGAACGGTAAATTTGACAGGCTGATCGGCTGCCTGAGCGGTAGACGCGAGAAAACACATCACAGCCACTGCCCATGTGTTTAGCAGGGAATGGGGGGGGCTTTTTTTCATAACTAATCTCCAAATAAAATATCTCAAGGTCGTTCTCCTGGTTTTCATTTATTCCCTCCGTCGCTTTCGCTTAACTCCGCCCCCACCGCCGCTTCAAGTTTGGCCAACGCCGTGTTCCTTGTATGGAGTGCGATCAGGTAGTCATCATTCACTTCGGCAAACTTCTTCTGTTCTTCAATCCCGGCCTGAATCCCCACCTCGCCGAGGCGGTAGGATTTCTGGATGAGTTTGAGGTTTTCATTCAGCTGCGAGAGTATGCCTTCCTGAAAAAGCAGCACGGTTTTTTCCGAGGCGACAAATCGCTCATGGGCACCCGTCACCTCGCGCTCGATATTCCGCAGGAGGAAGCGATGGCGGTGTTCCGCGCCCGCTTTTTTGGCTCTCGCCTCCTGCAGGCCGGCTTGGTTCCGATCAAAAAGAGGGAGGGGTACGGAAAGTTTCAGGCCGACAAAATAATCGGTATCCCTCTCGTCAGTTCCTCCGGTCGGGACGGTCTTTTTTTCCCTGATAAGCGCAAGCCCGGAAGTCACGTTGGGAATCCGTTCCGCCTTGGCCAGAGCGATTCCAGCCTCGCTCTTCTGGTTCTCCGCATACAAGGCCATCAGGTCGGGACGATTTTGCAGGGCCAGCAGCTTGAGATCTTCCGAAGTTTTTGTGACAGGCTTCAGCGAAAAAGAATCGGCAACAGCAAATTGCTCCTCCAAGGAAACGCCGGTGAGCGAGAGCATCCTCACGCGCATTTGCGCCGAGTCCGCCTCCGCCTCTCTTTTTTTCCCTTCGCTGCGGGCGGCCTCGAGCCTTGCCAGGTTGACGTCCAGCTCGGCAATCTCTCCGGCGGCAAACCTAACCTTTGCAATATCCAAAAGCTTGCTGTTTAATTCGGCGGATTTCCGCGCCAGATCCACCCGATTCCTGGCCAGCACGAAATCGTAATACCCGGTCTTCAGTTCAAGCAGCAACCGGCGTTCCGCATCAATGATTCGAAGGTTGAAGCCCTGAAGCTCGTGTTCGGCCACCGCCAGCCGCTTCGCTCTTTTCCCTCCGGTGAGGAGTTCCTGTCCAATGCCGATGGAGGCCCGGTTGTCCTTGTTGTTATAATTTCGCGCACCGTTTTCTCCCTCAAGTTCCAGGGTCGGGTTGGGGTAGATCCCGGCTTTTATTTTATTGGCATTAAAGATTTCGATTTCTTCGCGAAGCGCCTTCAGCTCGCCGTTGTTCTGTAGCGTGATGGCGACAAGCTCCGGCAGGGTGACCGCCTTTTCCTCCGCCATCAGCGTAGCCGCCGCTGACAGGCTGATGGTCGCCGTCAGGGTTGCCGCTACTATTTTTTTTAATATCTTGTTTTTCAATGGATCCTCCTCTGGGACAGATGTTGCCGCGGATGCATGGATGCAGAGCGCGGAAGTCCTCACCAACCAGATTTTCCGGTTGCGTGGAAACTGCCGGAACGCCGCAGGTCCGCACACAAGGTCAACAGGTTGCGCAGCGAAAATCGTCGGCATCAAATCCGGATTAAAATCCGGCACAATCCCGACAAGGCTTATTTACGGATAAGCACTTCAGTTGTGCGCTGTGGCTAACGGTTGCGAATGTGAGTTGTGATCAGGGTGTGATCACGGGGATGGTATGCATGGGGAGAAAAATATGTCTCAACATGCGATTCCGGTTAAATAGCCCCTGATTCTGTCAGGCGCAGTTTTGCGGAGGGATGAAGGGGGCGAGGAAAACTTCAGGGAGATGACTGAAAGGCTCAGGGGTAAGAAGTGAGGACACGTACGCCAAATAGGACAAGGCCGCCGGCTGGCAGGGAATCCAGGCATGAGAATGCGTGGTGTCGCAGCAATCTCCGCCATCGCTTTCTTCGTGGTGGTCGGAGTCGTTCTTGCCGTAGTGGGACAGTCCCGTTTCCGGTTGAGACGGAGTGGAAAAGCTGTCGCCGGTGGATGCAAGGCGTTCAGTGGCTTGAACCAGGTCTTCCGTGACGTGTTTGCCGAACAACAGGGCATTGTCTGAAAAAAGAAATGCCGGAAGAAGCAGGAGGGTGAACAGGACTTTATGCAATGTCATATACGGTATGGGCTGAGTTTATTTATAATAAAAAAGGAATTTTAGAAGATATACGATGGGTCTCTTGGTGTCAAGCAGTTTATGTGATTTTGGCAACGGTTGACAACAATGAGCAAATATGAGAGGAAGCCCCATTTCAGATAGGTTCTCAATAGGTTCCTTGACGTGCATAATGGAAATCAATATACTGAAAAAAGATACCTTTATTCTCTTTTTCTCTTCTTCAAACTTGGTAAAAAGCTGATGAATGGAACTTCATCTCACAAGGGCCGGATAGAGTTTGTCAACCCCCAGAACGAGCAGGCCATGGATGGCCAGGTAAGCGAGCAGGCGAGACTCCGAGTGCTGTTCACTCCAGGGACGGATAAAAAACAACGACTAACTATCAGGAGCGGTGGCGACTGGGTTCTTGAGGGGCTGCGGGATGTGGACAGGAAGCTGGAACAGCTTGTCCGCAAGACCCGCAAGACGCCTGTCCAGTGGGATGTCTCGGCGGTGGGACGTCTTGATTCGGCAGGGATGATGCTCTTTATCAGGTATTATGACCTGTTTGTTCTCAACAACTGCACCATTGAGATTATTGGTGCCAAGGTTGAGCATGAAAAGATGTATCGGCTGCTGCGGCAGTATGTCTCAGCAACTCCTGTTGCCATGCCTGCGCTTTCCTCCCGTCTCCTGAGGTTTTTGCATGAGCTGGGGAAGATATCCGTCTCTATCTTTCTTGATATAATCGCCTTTCTCTCGTTTCTTGGCGAAAACTTTATCATCTTTCTGCTGGCCCTGCGTCATCCCCTGTCCATTCGTTATGGCGCGATTATCAAAAACATTGACGAGGCCGGGGTCCGGGCCATGCCCATTGTTGCCCTGACCAGTTTTCTGATCGGGGTGGTGATCGCCTATCAGGGGGCGGTGCAGTTGGAGAAATTCGGCGCCAATATCTTCATTGTTGATATGATCAGTATCTCTGTCACCCGGGAACTCGCGCCCCTGATCACCGCCATTGTTGTGGCTGGCCGCACCGGCGCCTCCTATACCGCCCAGATTGGGGTGATGAAGATAACCGAGGAGATCGACGCCATGCGGATCATGGGATTTGATCCCCTTCATTTTCTGGTATTGCCGCGGATCATGGCCCTGATGATCGTCATGCCGCTGATGATCTTCTTTGCCGATATGGTGGGCATCCTGGCCGGGATGTTCATCTCCAACATTCATCTGAACCTCTCTTATGGCGAGTTTATCCGCCGTCTGCAGGTGGCCCTTGAGGTCAAGCATGTGTGGATTGGTATCTTCAAAGGGCCATTTTTCGCCTGGCTGATCGCGGTTATCTCCTGCTTTCGCGGCTTTCAGGTCTCAAAAAGCACCGAGAGCATAGGGCGGTACACCACGATCAGCGTGGTCAATGCCATTTTTCTGGTAATTGCCTGTGACGCCCTTTTTTCAGTTCTTTTTACGGAGTTGGGCATTTGAGTGACCCTGTTATCACCGTCACCAATGTGGTGACCAGGTTTGGCCGGAACCTGATTCATGATCATATCAGTCTGACGGTGGGGCAGGCAGAGATCTATGGACTTCTTGGCGGCAGCGGATCAGGGAAATCCACCTTGATGAAAGAGATGGTGATGCTGCTCTCTCCGCAGGAGGGAGCAATCACGGTTCTGGGGCATAAGTTGTCAACGATCAACCGCGCTGATGCCGCACTGCTGCGGAGGCAGTGGGGGGTGCTCTTTCAGGGCGGGGCCCTTTACTCTTCTCTCACCGTTGCCGAGAATATCGGGATCACCCTTAAGGAGTATACCGATCTTCCCGTGACCCTGATCCGCGATATCGTGCGCATGAAAATCAACATGGTTGGTCTCCCTGCCCATGCGGCAGAGCTTTATCCTGCCGAATTGAGCGGCGGCATGGTCAAACGGGTGTCCCTGGCACGGGCCCTGGCCATGGAC
The DNA here is from genome assembly GCA_031390685.1 of Desulfobulbaceae bacterium. Lineage (GTDB taxonomy): Bacteria > Desulfobacterota > Desulfobulbia > Desulfobulbales > Desulfocapsaceae > UBA2270. The sequence continues at coordinate 6,117 of JANMTN010000017.1, read as the reverse complement.
CCGAAGCTGCTTTTCCTGGATGAACCGACTTCAGGTCTTGATCCTGTCGGCGCTGAGGCCTTTGATAACCTGATCCTTAAATTACGGGATTTTCTGGGGTTAACCGTGGTTATGGTCACTCATGACCTTGATTCCATATGGACCGTTGTCGATCGGTTTGCGGTGCTGGGTGACAAGAAGGTGATTGCCGAAGGTACCCTTGATGAAGTCAGAAAAAATCCCCATCCCATTGTCAGAGAATTTTTTGGGGGAGCACGTGGAAGGATACGGAGTTCAGGAACCGTTACGAAATAACCAATGTGTTTCAGGCCAGTTCGTTACGGCTCCTTATGCCGCATTTTTTATCCAAATGACCATTTTTTTTACAGCGGTGCAAAATGGAAAGCAGGATTAATTACACCATCGTTGGCATCTTTGTGGTCCTGCTGTTGGCCGGGCTGATAAGCTTTGTCTATTGGCTGGGGAAGTATGGATACAAACAGGAACATGACTATTATTACGTCTATATGGAGGAGTCGGTTTCCGGGTTAAGCTCTGAGGCCTCGGTCAAATATCGGGGCGTGGATGTTGGTATTGTTGAGAAGTTGAGGCTGAATCCAAAAAATTCCGAAGAGGTGGAACTCCTGCTAAAGCTCAAGCACGGCACCCAGATCAAGGTGGATACCAGGGCCACGCTCAAGTCTTTCGGGATAACGGGCCTGGCCTTTGTGGAACTGACCGGGGGGCGCAAAGATGCCCCGCTGCTGAAGAGCGATGGCAAGATTCCGGTCATCCCTGCCGTCCCTTCAACCTTTGCCCGGTTTGACGAGTCTCTGACTGTCCTCGCCGAAAAAATGGCCCGGGCCCTGGATAAGATTGACCGTCTGCTCAGTGAGCAGAACCTGCAGAATGTCGCTGACATCCTTGTTGAAGTAAAGGTGATGGCCAAAGATGTCAGGGAGCAATTGCAGGGATTCCAGCGTCTTGTTGACAGCAGCATGGTTATGGAGAAGGGAATTACCCAGGCCTTTGTCAAGGTCAGGTCCGCTGCCCTGGGTGTCGAGAAAATGGCAGGGAGTCTGGAACACGGTTATGCGGATCCGGACCGAAAGCTGGCAAACCTTGCCCGCCAGAATCTGGAATCGTTCCATCAGCTGCTATCTGAGCTGGATATTCTGGTGGGCGATCTGCAAAGAACGACCAGGGAGATTGAGGCCAGTCCCGGCGATCTGATCTTTAAGCGATCCCGCCTGCAGCCCGGGCCGGGGGAGGAGGGATATGAAAAAAAATAGATGCGGACAGGTGCTGGTGCTGGCCATCCTTGTCGCTTTCACTCTGATCACCGGATGTACCTTCCAGAGCCTTCCGCCAGTGGAGGTCTATACCATTGAGCCGGGGTGGGGGCAAAGTGATCCGGCCCCACTAGAAAAAAAAGGTGCAGCTATTATTCAGATAGCCCCGGTCCGAGGGTCTGGCGCCTTTACTGGCACCGATATCCTCTATACGGATACCAGGCACACTCAGCATAGCTATGCATATAGCCGCTGGCGAGACGCGCCGGTTCGAATGATGCAGACGGTGCTTGAGGTGGCCGTGGAAAACTGCAGTCTTTTCAGGGCAGTGCTCCCGCCAACATCGGTGTCCGAGGCTGATTTTCTGGTGGAGAGCACCCTGCTGGAATTCGGCCATTTTCTTGAGCGAGATGGTGCTTCGGCAGGGGTTGTCAGGATGCGCTTCCATCTTATTGACAACAAGAGCAGAAAGGTTGTTGCCAGCAAAGAACTGATAGCCCGGATACCGGTGGCAACGATGGATGCCCGCGGCGCCACAGCGGCAATCAATCAGGCCGCAATTAAAGTTGCCGGTGATCTTGTCGTCTGGCTATCAGAACCGGGCAGAATTTAACCCGCTGATTGAAATTCATTCCGGCTCCGACGGTCGCTACCTGCTTCCCGGATCAAGTGCTAACGGCGGCGGCCTTTACGTTCATGCAGAAAGCTGAGTATCTGCTTGACAACAGCCAATCCCAAGGTCATATTCGACAGCGTGCGGTGCATCCCGAAATAAATATCCTGGGCCTCGATATGGACCAGGCGGCGGCGCAGGTCACAACATGTGGCCAAGCGGTTCTTGTCTTCCTGAATCTTTTTCAGTTCCTGGTCGAGAAACATATCGTATCCTTTTTCAATTCGGTCAAGCTCTGGTCAAAGGCCAGTGTTTTTCGGTGCAGGTGCCGACTCAAGACGATAAAGACTGCCAACCCTGTCAGTATGCTCGCCACTGCCGCGCCAGCGATTCCGTAAAGCCTCCATTCGGGTGTCAGGAGGTATATACCGGCCAGAACTAGTAACAGGAGGCCGAGCAGGGAAAAAACCACACCCATGCAGGCCAGGAGCAATGACTGGACAAAACGGATCTTGGCCTCACGCAGTTCCAGAGCCAGGAGCTCCAAACGATCCCCGAGAATTTGGGTTGCTATCCCGCTGAGCCGACCGGCAGCCCCTGAGAACCCGGAAATGAAAAGCGGCAGTCTGTCCATGCTATTTCCTGGACATGAACCAGCCCAGGAGCAGGCCGGCGACAAAGCTGCCGCCAATGGCATGATATGGTTTTACATGAATGAACTCATCAGCTGCCTGGACCTTATCCAGGAGTTGGGCCTCAAGCTCGCCGTACTCGCCCTTGGCTGATTCCAGACGTTCTTTCAGGGCGATTCTGGCTGCCTTGATCCGGTCGTCCAGTTCTCCGGAAGTAGCGTCCACAAGTGCATGGGCATGGTCCATGATGTAGCGCATTTCCTGGCTTATTACTTTGTATTTATTGTTTGTGGTTGCCATGTTGCATAACCTCCTCAAGTTAAGTCTTTGTCATCCTTACTGCTCGGTCATTGAAGCTCATTTAAACTTTGAAACCGCATCGTGAAAGGCAGTTTTGACTTCTGCCCAGCCTTTTTCTGCAGTAGCCTTAAGATCTTCCCACGCCTCAGGGCCGGCAGCCTTTAATTCCTGCAGTTTTACCATGGCCTTATCACGTTTGTGTTGCAAGCCTTCAATTATTGAATAGTATTCAATCTTCGTTTGGGCCTTGGCTTTGTCTGCCTTGGCTTTGAGCAGGGTGATTTGCGCGTTCCATTCCTTCATCTGTGCATCAATTTTTTCTTCATAGGCTTTTCGTTTTTCCGTCATGGCAACCTCCTTGTTGTTGAAACGTTTTGTGATTCTTCAGCCATTTTTCCCATGACCAGCAACATAATGCCGTCCACGGACGTAACAGCTTTCACGAGCGGCGGCAGGGGAAGAGTTTTGTCTTCCCCACCGTCATCTGCGCTACCCGCGCCTCCGCCCCTGAATGAGGTTGAGAAGGACAACGACAATAGCAATTACCAGCAGGATATGAATGAACCCTCCCATCGTGTAACTGCTGACCAGTCCCAGCGCCCACAGAATTATCAGTATCACTGCAATTGTCCACAACATATGATCCTCCTTTTTTTGTCTGTTGGTGAAGTCGGCGATTATGAAATGCGGCTGCGCCGCTGTCACAACTCATTTATACTGAAATGTTCTTTTTTTTCACAATCTACTTTTGAAAATACTCCCGTACTTTCGCGGCAATCTGGCGATCTGTCATTTCGTCAACTGTTTCCACCGCCTCGATGAGTCCACCGAGTTTGTCTCCCACGAGACGTTTTTTCAGTTCGCCCTTTGCCTCACCCGGTCCAAATATCAAAATCGCTTCGGCATCACGAATAAGCGAAATGACCTCATCGTAGTAGGTGTTAAGTTTGGCCGTAAGTTTTCTCTCAAGGGTATCATCCGCTGGAACCATATGAGATTCATAGGGGGACGTCGAAGGTTCACCAGCAGATTGTACGCTCTGCTTTTCCACTTTTGATTCGATTACTTTTGTTTTTTCCCCTTTATTCGAAACCACCACTATCACGGCCTTACGATGGTCAATCCACAACCCCGCGGTTTTTTTCATAGATTTCTCCTTGTTGGAAACAGCTTTTGCCGGTAAGCAGTGACCAGCGAGCATCGTCTTATCATCTGTGCCGTCAGTCATTTCCCCCCTCCCGGACCAGATGTTCGGGAGGGAGGGACCAACGGTGAGCCGATTTAAGGCTTCCCTTTAAGGCGCATGTCATTCTTGACCGATGTCACCCCCTTGACGCTGCGCGCAACTTGGACTGCCTTGTTGATGTCGGCCTGAGAATTGACGAAGCCGCTTAACTGAACTACGCCCTTGAAAGTTTCGACGTTGATTTCGGTCGCCTTCAGCGATTTGTCTTTGACAAATTCCGCCTTTACTTTGGTAGTAATGACGGAGTCGTCAATATACTCTCCGGTTCCTTCTTTCTTTGCCGTCGATGCGCATCCCAGAAGAGAAACCAGTGTAATGATGAGAAAAAGGTTGGTAAACCGATTGAACAGTTGCATAATAATCCTCCTTGTGTGTGATTTTTTTATTTTGCATTTTCTAAGGTCATACTAATCAGACTATATAATCAGACTATACTTTTTTCTTATTCTCCTTATGTGTGCAGTTTTTTTAAGGGTACCTTGAAACATTGAGGTTTCCGTCTAATTTCAAGGTATGCGGAAATTGTACCACAAGCATATAGCTAATATTTCGAAGATAGAGTCTTTAGAAGAACACAACGATCGTTGAACGGTCAAGCCGTCTCTTGGGCGAAGAGACAATTTTTCGAGGTGCTCTTGATTATTTTTGCTCATTTAATTAAACGTTTTTATTCATGGAAATGTCAATTTTTTTTTGTGACTCTATGCAGTTCTCAAATAACAGGGCATCATCCTTTTGATGTTAATAATTCTTGCAATTGTGTTCTTGAACAACACAAACCGGAACGTTTTTATGATTTTTCAAGGTGCTGTTTCGTCTTTTTTTAATTCCTCCATCTGAGTGGTGGTTCCCGTTGAAGCTGATTTGTACTGTCGCCTGGCCAATTCCCGCATGTTTTTTGCCTTGTCAGACTCATCCATGATCTCCTGGCCAATGATCTCTTCCAGAATGTCCTCCATGGAGATGATCCCTGTCATGGCCCCATATTCATCCACCACCACGAAAAGATGCTGGTGTCTCTCAAAAAAATCAACGAGCACTCGATTTAAAGGGGCGGTCTCGGCGACAAAATGGACCGGATTCATGAGCTGTGAGAGGGGCAGGGTGTTTTTCTGTTCAGCCGCCGCTAATAAGACATCCCTGCGTATTATAATCCCGACGACATCATTGGGGTTTTCATTGTAGAGCGGGATCCTGCTGTGTCGGCTGAGTATGTTTGCAAATTTCATGGCGTCGGCAACGGTCATATTCTGATCCAGAGAAAATGTGACAGTACGCGGGGTCATGACCTGACGGACAACTTTGTCCCCAAGCTCCAGAATATTATTAATAACACGTTCCTGATCCGCCTCGATCTTTCCGGACTGCAGTGACAGGGAGGCGATCATTCGTAATTCTTCCGCGGAGATATGACCGCTATCCTTGTTTTGGGGGATAAGGCGAGTGATCATCTGGGAAAGCCAGATGAAGGGCTTGAGCAGGAACACCATCAGGTAAAGCGGTCTGGCGATCACGGGGGCAAGTTTTACCGCATAGGCGACCCCGATTGTTTTGGGAATAATTTCAGAAAAGATCAGGATAGCCATGGTAAAAATGGCGGAGAACAGGACAATACTTTCATCGCCAAAGATCGCGGCTGCTGAAGCTCCGGCGACAGTGGCGCCGACGGTATTGGAGATGGTGTTCATGGTGAGGACGGCGGTGATCGGCTTGTTGATGTCGGCTCGCAGAGCTGTAAGCAGGGTTGCGGATCTGTGCCCTGTTTTTTTGAGCATCTCCACCTGACTGGAGGAGATTGAGTAGAGAACCGCTTCAATAAGTGAACAGCAGAAAGAGGTTGCAAGGGCCAGAACGACAGCGGTAATAAGGGTGGATATCACAAGTATGCTCCTGAATGGAAGAAACCCTGAAGGATACAGAGTGAATAATACGGAATAAATATCAAAATTAAGTGAAAGGCAGGCATTATACTTCTTTGCCAAGAAGCAGCTTAACGTTATATTGTACCATATACTCTCTATTGAGACGTTTTTTCAATTGGAAAGAGTTGGTGGG
>JANMTN010000004.1:0-4365 GCA_031390685.1 Desulfobulbaceae bacterium | reverse complement strand
AGAAGAAACTATTTTATTAAAAAGAATTTTCAAGGAAAGTTGATCCTTGGTTATTTCCTTTTCATGGTGGGAGGTTGTTTCCTTTTTGCCGTCATTCTTGCGGCGTTGTCTGCCGATACGTTGACGGTCGTGTACCGGAATAATGACCTGCAGCTTGGGCAGACTCCTTTGATGCTGCTCAAGCAGATCCTGGCTGCTTACTGGATCTTCATCATTGTCGGCGGCGGAATTATCATCGTCGCGGCCATGCTCATTAACCATCGCATGGCCGGCCCGGTGTTCCGATTGGAACGAGCGGTGAATCATATGGTCAGTGGCAGGCTGGATGATGTTATTTATCTCCGGAAAAACGATGAGGGACAGGAGATTGCGGCAAAACTGAACCAGTTTAATCAGGAGTTATCGGAAAAAATAAGACAGATAGAGAATTGTTCCAAAACAATTGATGCTCTGCTTGTGCAATATTCTATCCTGGATTCCTCAACGGAAACCCGTGAGGATATCCAATCCATCCATGTGTCGATTGCTGGTCAAAGCCAGACTGTTCAGGAAATTACCAAGACCTTCCAGCTACTTGATGAGTAGATTTCTTTTTCATGTATTGTTTATACTTTCCTGGTTGCTGGTTGGGGCAACAGATGTTCCGGCCCAGGAACAGAAAAGCAGATATGCTACCCTGGTATATGTTGATATGGAGGCCTTACAGGAATTTAACAGCAACCTGCAGCTGACGAGAACGCTTGAATCTGCCATACAAAAAAAAAATGTAATCACTGTTGCTGATGAGGTCTTAGCCAAGGTGGATATTATTGTTGAGAAGGTGCAGGTTGTTCTTGATATGTTCCCCAATAATTACCACATTCAGCTGGTTCTGTTGCCGGATGCTTCTCAGGTGGCGCGCGCTTATAAACAGAAATACGGCAAGAACGTGAACCACATTGCTTACTACTCGCTTTCTGAGAAAACGATCTACATATCAGCCGCTGATACCCGCCTTCGAGTCCTGGCCCATGAGATCGGCCATTCCGTTGTTGATTATTACTTTCAGCAAGTCCGTCCTCCCTATAATATCCATGAATTGATGGCTCAGTTTGCAGAACAACATGTGAGTGATTGAAGACACATTTGCATCGTGACCATTCCTTGTCCGCCCGGTTTGCAATTAAAAAATCATTCCTGTCAAAAATTGCCTTTCTCCCTCTTTTTTTTCATCAAACATGCCATAGCTTCCGGTCCTGAGGACGCAGGAATTTCCTGACCGGCGATGCCTGTGTTGACTGCCACTTCATTTTCTTGTTAAAATCATCGGAAAATAGATTGTTTTCCATATGGAGATCATCTATTGTTGTTTTTTTAATTACAAAAAGATTGTCTGATTAATGTGAAGGTTGCATCTGGAGCGCAGCACGAGATGCAGGGAAATAATCGGACATGATTGACCACTGCTGTTGAGAAAGGGCTGCAGAAGGCTCACCAACTATCCTTTTTTATAAGAACATGAGATTACTAAAGACCGACATGTGTCCTTCCCTTCGCCTTTCCCTGCCTGCGATAAAAATTTTTCAGCATGGTTAGACTGGCCGCTTTCAGGGTCATTCCACCGCTTGACACCTATCCGAAAGTTGTGGCTTTTTCCCAAAAGCTGCCTGGGAAAATCCTTTTGCTTGCTCTTTTTTCAGCAGGGCTTTCTTTCCGTACCGACAGCTGGCTGCATCTCTCCGCATTCATGACGGCGATGACCTTCCTGCCGCAATTCAGGCCAGTGTTACTGACCATTGCCACCTTTGTCTCTCTCTATCTGGCTGGCTGGCCCGATGTGGTGATCCCCTGGTCAATTGACCAGCACCATTATTCCACGGTCTTTTTCTTTAAGCCCCTGATTGTTGCCGCGGTACTTGTTTTTTTCGCCGTGTATTATATGGCGGTAAAGCAGAACAGGGAGAGATGGTACGCAAAACGTCCGATCAGAAATTTATTGGTCTTTTACATTCTCCTCCTTATTGCGGCAACAAGTAGCCCCTATTCCAGTCCTCAGGACGTCTATCTGTGGGCATTTCTTGTTGTCCTCGGCAAATATCTCTGGTTTTTCAATTATACGTTATTGGATCGCCATCATAAGGAGACACCACACCTTGCTCTTCAGGCTGGCTATTACTCCCCCTTCTGGGGAGGATCCTCCACCCCTTTCCCAAAGGGGGCAGCATATTTACGGAAAATTGAGGCAAAAAGCCCGGAGCAATTGGCCATAAGCCAGCTCAAAGGTGTCAAATTACTCTACTGGGCCTTACTCCTGGGTCTCTTGGAAAAACTGCTGAGACAGGTCTTTTATGGAAGCATTGATGCCAGCCATGCTTTTTTAGGCATATCATTTTCTCTGGCCATTCCCACATTTCAGACGGTTTTGGGTGCCGGGGCCAGGGATTTTTATCCATGGTACATAAACTGGCTGGCACTCATTGCTAATTTTTTTGTCAGGTTACTGTGGTTTTCGGTGTGGGGACACGTCATCATTGCCTGCTGCCGGATGTCCGGATACAATGCTCTGCGGAACACTTACAAGCCGCTGCAAGCGGCAAGTATCGCTGACTTCTGGAATAGATTTTACTACTATTTCAAGGAGTTGCTTGTTGATAACTTTTTTTATCCGGCTTTTTTACGATATTTTAAGAAGTGGCCCAGGATACGCTTATTTTTTGCAACTTTTGCCGCGGCCGGTTTTGGCAATGTCCTGTATCATTTTCTGCGCGACACAGGCGCCATTGCCGACAAAGGGTTCTGGCCGGCGCTCATATCTTTTCGTGTCTACATGTTCTATGGGATTGTCTTGAGCACGGCAATCGGCATATCCCAACTCTATGAAAAGAAAAGGCCAACGGACATGTCCTGGTTTAGAAGGAACATCGCAACACCGGTGTATGTTGTCGGGTTCTATTGCATTCTGTCAATATTTGACAGCTCCGACGGCAACTTGACTCTGACCGATCATTTCATTTTTTTACTGAAACTTTTCAATATTCACTTAACTTAAGGGCTGTATGGACAACAAAATAAAGTTGAAAACCTTCCTTCAGGAGCTCTTGGCTGATTATGGTGAAGGACCAGATTTTGGTGATGATGACTTGCTGGTGACCAGTGGCATTCTTGACTCCCAGGCGGTATTAAGAATGGTGGTATTTCTCGAGGATGAGTTTGGGCTCGATCTGGCTGAAAGAGGGTTTGATCAAAATGATTTTGATTCGCTCACCAACATTATGCGCCTTATCGATCCCTGAAGTTCAGCGCCTCAATTCCGCGCCAAGCCTGAACAGAGGACTGCTCATGGCAATTTACATCCAGTGCCTGCCAAGGCCTCGACAGGTTCTTCGGCAGGCACCTTCCGCAAAGGGGCAGGACGCAAGCAGCGAACACAAATCTCGATGCAGGAAGCTGACGCTCCATCGTGGTATCATCGTCCCGATCATGACAGGACTCCACCTAAGTTGGAAGTAACTTTGAAATACATGAAACAGGAAAATAATATGGGGTTCAATATTGCCAGCGGGGTCTATCGACAAACCCTGTGTGATCCGGCGTGTCTGGCAATTGCCTTCGAGGGTCAGGAACTCTCTTACGGTGAGCTTGCCGACCGGGCCAGGCGTGTCGCCGCCACGCTGGTTCAGGGCCCGGGCTGGGGAGCTGGCGAGGGCTTCCTCCCTCGAGTTGGCATCCTTGCTTCACGCAGCATCGATGCTTGCAGCGGGCTTCTGGGAACAAGCTGGGCGGGCGGTACCTATATCCCGATAGGGCTCAAGTCTCCAGAGGATCGGCTGATCACGATTCTGGGCCAGTGCCAACTTTCGGCGCTGATCTGCGACGCCCAAGGCGCCAGGCTCCTGACGGAGAGGGTGCTGGCGGTATGTCCACAGTTGGTGCTGATGCCCGAGCCCTGGCAACACTTGCCTGCAGGCTCCAGCCCGAAACTCGACATCCGTGATCTCCATGACCTGCCTGCCGTGGCAGACGCCATACCACCGGCCCAGATCAAATCCTCGGATATCGCCTACATCATCTTTACATCGGGAACTACCGGGGTTCCCAAGGGGGTAATGGTCTCGGCCGGCGCTGTTCACCATTACATCGAAGTCGTGACCGAACTCCTCGGGCTTAATGCCAGCGACCGAGTCCTTGAGGTCTGTGAACTCAGTTTCGACTTTTCGGTTCTCGACATGTTTGCGACCTGGCAAGCCGGCGCCTCCCTGCATGTGCTGCCGGCAAACCGGGTAATGAACGTGGTGAAGTTCGCGCGTGAAAGCAGACTCACGGTCTGGAATTCAGTGCCCTCTCTGGTTGGCATGCTGAGTCAGATCAGGGCGCTTACGCCAGCGG
>JANMTN010000247.1:0-4140 GCA_031390685.1 Desulfobulbaceae bacterium | reverse complement strand
ATCAATATTACGCTTTCTTCCCCCTATTCTTAATGCAGCCGGTCGGCAGAATCGCTAACCATGGAGACGAAAGCGGAGACATTCCAGCAAACAATAATGACATAGTAAGAACAATTATAGCATAAAACATAACGTAACAATCACCGGTTTTCAGCCGGTGGTTGTTGCGTTATGACGCGCTGAATCCTGCAAACAAGCTCTCCTTCCCTTCCCACACGTCCTTCCCCCATCATCCCGCCGTGAATTGCACTTCCGTAATAAAAGGAATAGACTTTCCGCGCCTGCCGGAGACAATGTACCGGTTGCCACCGGGATAAATAAAATACCGGTTAAGGATTGAAAATACCCCGACCAGTGGGCGGGCCAAGAGCAAAGGCCTGACTTGGAACATCCTGTTCCTGGGTGATTGATAAAAGTCTGCTGGTGCAAGGCGTGGGTCTTACACCAGCTTCCCTCTTCCGATTACAATCATTATCCGAGAGTCCAATCCTGACCATAAAGCCTCTGCATGCCTGTGCTGTATGCGCCCAGACGCCGTTCGTAGATATAGAACGGGGCCATGATCTGTATACCCTCGCCGCCATTCTTGACGGCCTCGACCAGGACAAGCCGGGCGGGAGCCGTGGCATCCGGATAACTGTAAATGGTCTGCAACCGTTTGGGAACGAGATGGTGCTGATGGAGGGCGACAAGCAAGGCGTTCAGCCCGGTGGCGGGATAGACAAAGATCACCTTGCCGCGATTCTTGACCACAGCCGCGGTAGCGGCCACCACCTCTTGCAGGGTACAGTGCACCTGATGCCGGGCGACGAAGGATTCCTGATCCTGACTGGGCCTGCCGGAATTTTTTTTATAAAAAGGCGGGTTGCAGATCACCTGGGAAAAGCTCTCGGCCGGAAAAAAATCGAGGATATGCCGCAGGTCCCCCTGCACCACCTCCATCTTGCCCGCATATCCATTCATAACCATGTTGCGGGAGGCAAGACCCGCCAGCCCCGGCTGCAACTCAAGGCAGGAGACAGAGGCAATTTGCTGTTGCCAGCGATAGAGACAGATCAGGGCAATGACCCCACAGCCGCTGCCGAGATCAAGGAGTGCGGCCCCTGGCAGCGGCGGCGAAAAATGGGCGGCAAGGATCGCGTCAACGGAAAACCGGTAGCCGGATCGATGTTGCAGGCAGTGCACCCTCCCCGCAAACAGGGTGTCACAACTTATCGTGTCTTCCTGCCCAGCCTCGTCATTGCCCATTCAGGAGTGCCTGACTATGAAAGCCTGTCTATTTTCTCACCATCGACCAACTGATTGAAGAGCAGACCGGTCATGATCTTGGGATAAAAATAGGTGGATTTATGAGGCATGATCAGCTTGTGGTCGGCCACATCCCTGACCTGAACGACCCGCGTCGGATTCATGACAAAGAGCAGAGGGGTGAACTGTTCATTGGCGAGACACTCCTTAACCGCCGCATCCAGGGCCTCGTCAGGATCACTGTAATAACTGATAAGGTTTTCCTGCTCGCAGCGATGGTGATCAAGCCCCAGGGCCTTATCCATGATGATGTCGGTAAGGACAACCACATCAAGATCCCGCAGCGGTTCCGGACGCCCGGCCAGGACATCGCGGGCCTCCTGCTTCAGGCTGAGCAGAAAGCATCTGTCCTCGGTCGGATGATAGACCCCGAATGTGGAGGAACTTTTGTCGGGCGACTGACGTTCGAGCTCACCCATCCGGGCCAGCACCCCTCTGATCAGCGACTCACGACTGCCGCCAGTGATCTCTTCACAGTGAAAATAGCGATCAAGACAACTCAACAGCTCCGCCATCCCCAACCTGCCTGGCCACCGTAACAGCCTGTGAGTGGGCAATACGGAGAGGCCGGGATCTTCCATGGGGCAGAGATACATGATGATATGATTGGCCGGACTGTTTGCCGGCAGTTCGCCTGCCGCATCACGCACCATCTTGCGATAGGCCAGGGCCGTGGTGTAGCGATGATGGCCATCGGCAATATAGAGGGACTTCTTCAGGAATCGCCGCTGCACATCCTTGATGGTCTGCGGATCCGTAACCCGCCACAGGCTGTGGATACAGCCGTCTCCATCGGTCACTGAACCGACCGGCTCGCGTTCCTGCTGTTCAAGCAGGGTCATCACGTCATTGTGCGGATCGGAATAGAGGGAAAAAATCTGACTGAACTGGGCCTTGCAGGTGGCAGTCAGGCGCAGGCGATCAGCAATAACCGTATCAAAGGTCTGTTCATGGGGCTTGACCACGCCTTCCGCAAACTCTGCCAGACCGACCAGGCAGACAAAACCCTTGCGGGTCAGCCTTTTTCCAGAGGGGTGTGAATACTCGGTATGATAGAGATAAATTCCAGGAACCGGGTCACGCACCAGCACCTTTTCATCCAGCCACTGCTTGAACAAATCGGCCGCTTCCTGATAACGTGCATCACTTGCATCACCTGCGCCCGGATTCTTGACAATATCCAGACGGATCATGTTATAGGGATTTTTGGCCCGATACGAATCAACAACATTGATGTTAATGACATCGTACGGCGGGGTAACAACCTCATCAAGTTTTCCAACCTTCTGCGGATTAAAATGAACTCCCTTGAGAGGGGCAATAAAGGCCATGCTCTTTCACTCCTTTTCTGCTACAATATGTGTGTTTGGTCACTTTGACCTTGAGTTTCCGGCACACCCTACCATTTCAGTCATAAATTTTCCAAGGTTTTCAGCCATGTCCTGTTGAATAATGGACAGCCGCCATCACCCTGGGAAAATAGCCCACGGAGGAACACCAATGTTTGACATCTTTATCAAGACCCATTTTGCCGGAGCCCATCACCTGCGGGAGTATCCCGGCAATTGCGAACAACCGCACGGCCACAACTGGAACGTTCAGGTCACTGTCCGGGCCACAGAACTGGATAAACTGGGAATGGGCATCGATTTCAAGATCCTCAAACAGAAGGTAAACGTTGTGGTTGATGAACTCGATCACCGCGACCTCAATGAGCATCCGGCCTTTCTCAGCCAGAATCCATCGTCTGAGCATATCGCGGTTTATTTATTTGACCAGCTCAAGGAGAGCCTCCGCCATGACCGCTACCGTCTCTACAGCATAGAGGTACGGGAAACCGAGAACTCAGGATTGACCTATTATGGCCCAGGCGCTGAAATCTGATTTAAAGCTCGACATCTCCGAGCTTTTTTATTCCATCCAGGGCGAGTCCACCTATGCCGGACTGCCCTGCGTGTTCATCAGACTGGCCGGATGCAATCTGCGCTGTCATTACTGTGACGCCCGGTACACCTACGAAGAAGCCCATGCGGCCATGACCCTTGATGTCATCCTCTCTTTTGTCGACGGCTATCCTGGGGCTCTGGTCGAGATCACCGGCGGGGAACCCCTGCTCCAGAAAAATGTGTTCCCATTGATGGCGGAGCTTGTGGCCAGGAACCGGACTGTGCTGCTTGAGACCAATGGCTCGCTGCCGATCGACACGATTGCCCCGGAGGTGATTGTGGTCATGGATATCAAGACCCCGGACAGTGGGTCGGCAGACTCATTGGCCGGCGGCAACATTGACGCTGCCAGGACCAGAAACAAAAACATCGCGGGAAGCTGTGAAATCAAATTCGTTCTGACCGGCAGAGATGATTATACCTGGGCGCGGGATATGGTGAACCAGCACGCCCTGAACGCAAGCGGCCCCACCCTTTTCTCTCCGGCAAAAGGCCAGCTCAGCCCGGCTGATCTGGCGGCCTGGATACTGCAGGATCAACTGGCAGTCCGCTTGCAACTGCAATTGCACACCCTGATCTGGCCGCATCTGTCGCGAGGAGTATGACGCTCCCATAAACCTATCAAAAACAACCCTTCAAAAATCATAATGAGAAAAACAATCGCCGTGGAAGAGGCTGTGGGCATGGTCCTGCCCCATGATGTCACCGAGATCGTCAAAGATGGATTCAAGGGCCGCGCCTTCAAGAAAGGCCATATCATCAGGGCCGAAGATATTGACCACCTGAAACGTCTGGGCAAGGACAATATCTATGTCCTGCAACTGGGACCGGAAGAGATCCATGAGAATGAGGCCGCGGAAAAACTGGCCACCGCCCTGATTGGTGA
>JANMTN010000242.1:0-4021 GCA_031390685.1 Desulfobulbaceae bacterium | reverse complement strand
TCAACTAATCTACCCGGAATCAATTGTTCATGTTTCTTCGTTAAGTCTCTCGCCTTTGTTCAGAAAACTGTCAGACGTAAAGGACTAGCGTTACAGTGGGACGGCTTGGCCGTTCAACAAGATACAGTGAATTGATGTTGGATTGAAAAGCCGTACAGTAAATTACTGTACGGCTTTTTTTATGAATGTAATACGATGAGCTTCTGTGGATGAAAAAATTACGGTCAGGATATACCACCGGGGCCTGCGCCGCCGCCGCCGCCAAGGCTGCGACCCTCATGCTGATCAGTGGACAGGCTCAGGATCAGGTTGATATCCCCTTTCCTGATGGAACGCGGGTCTCTTTTCAACTCTGCGCCTGCCAGTGGTCTGATCCAGCCCACACCGCAACCCTTGCCGCCGTAATCAAGGATGCCGGCGATGACCCTGATGTGACCAACGGGGCGCGAATCGAGGCTGAGGTCAGATTTATTCTCCAGGATAGACAACAAAATGAGCAGGTAAACATTTATGGTGGCAAAGGTATTGGCACCGTGACCAAACCCGGACTTGCCGTTCCCGTGGGCGAGCCGGCAGTGAATCCGGTCCCGAGAAAGATGATCCGGGAGGCAGTGACTGAGGCCCTATCCCTGTCTGCCATTACTGCCGACAGACCCCTGGCCGTCACTCTCTCCATCCCCAACGGTGCGGAACTGGCCGAAAAGACCCTGAACCATCGACTGGGGATTATCGGCGGTCTTTCCATCCTGGGGACAACCGGAATCGTCAGGCCCATCTCGGCTGAAGCCTGGACTGCCACCATCAGCGCCTCAATGAATGTTGCCCATGAAGCCGGGGTGAAAGAAATCGTTCTTTCCACCGGCAGGACCTCGGAACTTGTGGTGCAGCAGCAACTTCTGCTCCCGGAGGAAGCCTATGTAATGATGGGAGATTATCTCCATTTTGCGCTTGATGAAACCAAAAAACATGGCTTTGTCGCCATCCATCTGGCGGCCATGTGGGCCAAGGTCCTGAAAGCGGCCATGCGCATCCCCCAGACCCATGTCCGTCATGGCGCCCTTGAAGTCGAAGGCGCCATCTCTTTTCTGGTGACCTTGGGGACTGCGCCCGCTGTCCTGAAGGAACTTGCCGGATCGAATACCGCCCGCGAAATCTATGAACGGCTGATCGGCATGGACGCCTATGACACTGTCAGGAAGGTCTGTGGCGCGGCCCGTGATTATTGTCAGGATGTCTGCGGTCTGCCGGTCACGGTCTATCTTGTGCACAGTTCCAGACGGATTGTTGAATCAGTGGCGGGGAACCTGTCAAAATGAAGCAAACAGCAGAACAATCAAGCGTGCATCTCATCGGCGTGGAGAGCTCCGGAGTGTTTTCTGATGCATCAATCATTGATCTCATACGAAACTGCCGGGCGCTGGTTCTCTCCAAACGGCACCAGGCATTGTTTTCCCCGCTCCTTGATGATCTGTCAGCAGCACGCCTTATCCCTATTGCCCCGGTGCAGGATGCCCTGGAACAAGCGGCCCGGGAATTGACACATGGCGATGTGGTGGTGCTGGCCAGCGGCGATCCGCTTTTTTTTGGCATTGGCCGCACCCTGCTCCATTTCTTTGGCCCTGCCCGGATCGTAATTCGTCCGGCACTTTCCTCCATGCAGCTCGCTTTTGCCCGCTTCAAGATCCCCTGGGATGACGCCGGATTCCTCTCCCTGCATGGACGCGAGACAAAAAACCTTGCCGCCTCCATCCTCACCCATGACAAGGTCTTCCTCTTTACCGATCGCCACTCCAGTCCTGACCGGATTGCCGGATCCCTGCTCACTGAATGCGGTAGCGGGATCAATGCCGAGTATGTTATTCACGTGGCGGAAAATATAGGAATGGCCGATGAACGCTTGCACACCGGCACCCTCTCCGAGATTGCCAAACTGTGCTTTGGCCCCCTCAATGTGATGATTCTGATGAAAACAAAAGTCTCGCCGACATCCATGGCTCCCTGCTTTGGCCTGTCGGAAGATGAAATTACGCACAGTCGAGGGCTGATCACCAAAAATGAGGTGCGGGCCGCAAGCCTGCATGCCCTGTGTCTGCCACGACAGGGAGTACTCTGGGACGTGGGCGCCGGCTCCGGTGCGGTAGGCCTTGAGGCGGCGCGTCTTTTTCCTGAACTTCAGGTCTTTGCCGTGGAACGGGAAGAGGAACAAATTACAAATATTCAAAAAAACCGTAAAGAATTCCAGGCCTGGAATCTGCAGGTACTCCATGGCAGCGCTCCTGACGCCCTGGCAGGTCTGCCGGCCCCGGATCGGGTCTTTATCGGCGGCAGCAGCGGGCAGCTTCGGGCCATTATTGAACAGGCGGCAGAGAGACTGACTCCGGGGGGCAGGATGGTGGTCAATGCCGTTCTCGAAAAAACGGCGCAGGAGGCGCCGCAATACCTCCATGCAAATGGACTGCAAGTCACCCTCAGCGAGATCAAGATCACGCGGCGCTGCTATCCTGATCAGGACAGTCAAGTCATGCATCCCATCACCATTATTGTCGGCCGGAAAACCGACCAGAGAAATTCAGAATCAGGAAAAAACAGATGAATGAGCCTAATCAAAAACCGGTTGCCTTTGTCGGGGCAGGACCAGGAGACGTGGAGCTGATAACCGTCAAGGGCAGACGACTGCTTGATCATGCCGATTGTATCGTCTATGCCGGCAGTCTGGTCAATCCGGCAATTCTGACCGGATGCAAGGCCGAAATCCATGATTCCGCCGGGATGAACCTGGATGAGATCATGGAGACCATGGCAACTGCCTGGCACAATGGCCAGTCTGTGGTCCGTCTGCACACCGGCGATCCTTCCATCTTCGGGGCCATAAAAGAGCAGATGCAGAGGCTTGATGCCATGAGCATTCCGTCTATTGTGGTGCCGGGCGTCAGTTCCGCCTTTGGCGCTGCCGCCGCCTTGAAGGCGGAACTGACCCTGCCGGAGATCGCCCAGACGGTCATCATCACCCGTCAGGAGGGCAGGACTCCGGTGCCGGATCTTGAAAGATTACGACTCCTGGCCACACATCAGACGACCATGCTCATCTTTCTTTCCGTATCGATGATTGAGACCGTGGTTCTTGAGCTATTGGCCGGCGGGTATCCTCAAGATACCCCGGTGGCCGTGGT
Source organism: Desulfobulbaceae bacterium (assembly GCA_031390685.1). Lineage (GTDB taxonomy): Bacteria > Desulfobacterota > Desulfobulbia > Desulfobulbales > Desulfocapsaceae > UBA2270. The sequence continues at coordinate 851 of JANMTN010000242.1, read as the reverse complement.
TGAAAAGGCAACCTGGGACAATGAGCGGATCATCTCCGGGACGCTTACCAATATTGCCGCCAGGATCCGCGAGACCGGGATCTGCAAGACCGCGATCATCTGCGTGGGCCGGGTCTTTGGTGATCTGCCGCTTGCAGCCGTATCCAAACTCTATGACAAGGAGTTCAGCCATGGCAGCCGTACCGCCACCACAGGGTAAAAACTCAACCAAAGGACTGATTGCCGTCTTCACCGGCAACGGCAAAGGCAAGACCACCGCGGCGCTGGGTCTCGCCTTCCGGGCTCTGGGCCACGGCCATCGGGTCTGCATCATCCAGTTTATCAAGGGGAGTTGGCAGTACGGCGAGCTTGATGCCGCCAGGATGTTCAAACCCCTGCTTGATTTTCATGTGATGGGCCGGGGGTTTACCTGGAAGTCCGACGATCTGGAAAAAGATAAGGCCGCGGCCCGTGAGGCCTGGGAGTTTGCCGCTCAGACCATCCGCGAAAACAGGCATGAGCTGGTAATCCTCGATGAGCTCACCTATCTGTCCCATTATCAGATTATTAACGAAGAGGAGATCCTGGCCGTTCTCCGGGACAAGCCTTCGTCCATGCATATCGCCATCACCGGCCGCTATGCCTCTGAGGCCCTGATCCAACTCGCCGATCTGGTCACCGAGATGCGGGAGATCAAGCATCCCTTCCAGAACGGGGTCAAGGCGCAGAAAGGGATGGAGTTCTGAAAAGAATGTAAACAAATACATCACAGCCAGTCCAGATATTGACACCTGAACTGGGCAGAAGTAAAATAAACTTTTTTACTTGTTTGCTTTATAGATTTTAATGGCATGGAGAGACGAACATGGAAT
>JANMTN010000324.1:0-14671 GCA_031390685.1 Desulfobulbaceae bacterium | reverse complement strand
GGAGCTGGGCCATGGATGCATAAACGGCCAGTTGATTCGAGGTAATCTGTGTAAGTTCTTTCCACACCGGCAAGGCGCCATCCTGTCTCACCCTTGACACCAGATCAGAGGCAAGCATGGCCTGGATCTTTTCTATCTCCTGGGCAACAGCCTGATCTTCAGGATGACGCTGCAAATAATCCTCATAATACGACAGCGCCTTGTCAGGCCGCCCCAGATCAGAAAGATAAATGGCACCGATCTGCAGGAGACGGGCATCGCGTTGATCTTCCTGGGCCAGCAAGACCAGGAGATGGGGCAAGGCGGCCTCGTTTTCCCCGCGGGCAATCAAATAATTGGAAAATTTTTCCTGAAACGGCAGGTAATCCGGATGACGCTGCAGATATTTTCGCCAGCAGAGAACAGCCTTGGCTTCCTGACCAGGACGATCAAAGACCACAGCCGCCTCAAGCAGCACCTGATCTTCCACCTGATCTTGAGTGACAAGTTTTTCATAATAGGCCAAGGCTTTTTCCAGACGCCCGGATTTAGCCGCATAAGCCGCCAGTTGATAAAGCAGAGCGGCATCATCAGGCCTGTGCTGGTAAAGTTCTTCCATGAACGGATAGGCAGCCTCGTTCTTCCCCTGTCCACGCAAGGCGGCGACAAGTCCAGCCAATGCTTCCATTGCCTGCGGTCCATCGAGATCACTTTTTCCCCGATAAACAAGGTCGTAATAGGTGAAGGCCCTGCCATATTCCTTCTTTTTCAAGGCGACCAGCCCGGCGCTTGACAGATATTCAGGGCGCTTGGCATCTTTTTCGAGAAGATCCTCCAGAAGAACGGAGGCTTGATCCCAATCAGAGAGGGTTATGAGCACCAGACAATATTCCCACGAGGCCTCTTCAATATTGTTTTTCAGGGAGAGAAGCCGGGAATAGCTTCTGGCTGCCTCGGCATATTTCTCTTGCCTGGTCAGTTCCCGGGCCTCATCCCAGAGGGTTTTCCACTCAGGTTCTTCTCTAGTGTCACTGACAACAACATCACGTTCAGGGGTAATGGCGGCAGAAGCCGCAGGCAAGAAAGAAAGAGGAGACAAAAGAAAACAAAAAACGACAATAATCCGCCAGACAAAGATGCCAAGCTGCCGACAACCCATTTCTGGAGATGCGGCCATTAACAAAGAATTCCGAAAAAAACCCTTCACCATAAAAAGACCTCCATGGCAAAGACATTTCTTCTTCCAGATTGCACCCCAAGGGCACTTCCTGCGGGGCGTGTCACAGAAGATAAGTTCACGAGGATAACACACTTACCGCCGATAGAATTCGGCAATTTTCTCAACAACATACGCCTGCATGTCCGCAGTCAGTTCCGGGTAAATGGGCAGGGCAATAGTCTCAGCGGCAGCCTTCTCAGCCTGGGGGAAAGAGAGTACCGGAAAACTTGCCCCCAAACATTTCTGTTGATGCAAGGCCAACGGATAATAAATCTCACAACCGATATCCTGGGAGCGTAGCCAGGTAATCAAGGCATCACGACGGCTGACCCGCAAGACATACTGATTATAGATATGATAATTTTCTCCAGCGCCATTCATGGCAACATTAGAGACAGCCAAGGACGGCCTAATGCCTTGGGAGCCAGAGATGGCGGAAGTAGTCTGTTTTTTCGCCAGATAAACAGCTTGGGGCAGGACGAGAAAATCATCCCGAACAAGACCGGATTCGGCAAACAGTTTGTTATAGCGGCCCGCATTTTCACGCCTTGCCCGATGCCACTGCTCCAGATAAGTCAACTTGATCCGCAGTACTGTGGCCTGAATAGGATCAAGACGAAAATTTCCTCCTACCTGGCCATGATAATATTTGGGTGAAGCACCATGATTGAGTAAGGTCCGGATTTTGTCGGCATAGGCACGATCATAAGTTACCACCATGCCTCCATCGCCAATCCCCCCAAGATTTTTACTGGGGAAAAAAGAAAAACATCCGGCAATTCCCATGGAACCCGCCCTCTTCCATTGCCCATTCATCTCGCCACCCTCATCACTCATGGGGCATTCAGCGCCAATGGCCTGGGCCGCATCTTCAATCACCGGCAAGGCATACTGATTGGCAAGCTTCATGATAGCCACCATATCCGCACATTGCCCGTAAAGGTGTACGGGCAAAATAGCCTTGATTTTTCTTGCAGAATCATGAGCCAGGACTTCTGCCATGGCCACAGGATCAATATTAAAAGAGACAGGATCAATGTCCACAAAAACAGGGGTGGCCCCCAGCCGAAGCACAACCCCGATAGTGGCAAAAAAAGAATAGGGTGTGGTCAGAACCTGATCACCAGGCCCTATCCCCAAGGCCATCAAAGAAACGAGCAGGGCATCAGTACCGCTGGAAACCCCCACCCCGTTTTCCACACCACTATATGCGGCAATTTCCTGTTCCAACGAAGTAACTTCAGGCCCCTGGATATAGATAGTTGAATCGATAACTCCAGTTACGGCCTTCAGGATGTCTTCCCGAAGATAGCTCAATTGTTGTTTGAGATCGAGTAAAGGTACTTTCATTATTCAAGCCTTGATCATAGCGGAACTTTATATTTTATGAAGAGACAACAGGTATCAGAAAGGGGAGAGAGAAACAACTAAGCCGCTTTAAATAAATAACATGGCCATCTAATGGCCTAAACGGCATAAGGAGCCGTAACAAAATAATTATAAAGAGACAAGTTATTTCGTAACGGCTCCTACTTATCAGGACCGCCTCTAATCACCATGCTTTCACCGTCGAAGAAATCCTTGATATCAGGCATTTCTGCCTCAAATAACTTCTTCATTTTTTTCAGCAGATTCACCTCAATCTGCCTGACCCGTTCCCGGGAAATATCAAATTTATCAGCAATATTCTGCAGAGTAAGGGGTTCATCAGTAAGCAGACGCTCTTCGAGGATCATCGTCTCTTTGCTGTTGAGATTTTTTTTCAAGATCACGATCATGTCGGCCAGTTTGGCCTTCATCTGACTGCCGGCCACCATATCCTCAATCCCTGGACCTTCGCTCGGCAGAAAACTTTTCTGTTCATCTTCCGAATCCGCGCGCACCGGGCTCTCAAGGGAGACATCTCCACCCCCCATGCGCTGACTCATCTCAATGACTTCGCTCTCCTTGACATTCAGACGCTGGGCCAGCAATTTTGTCTCTGCCTGAAACCCTTGCGACTCGAGGAGTTTTCGTTCCTTATTCAAACTAAAAAAAAGCTTCCGCTGGGCCTGGGTGGTGCCGATCTTAACCAGACGCCAGTTATCCATGATAAACTTCAGGATATAAGCCCGAATCCAATAGGCAGCATAATAGGAAAATTTAACACCGCGATAGGGATCAAACTTCTTGGTGGCCTGGACCAGTCCCACATTTCCTTCCTGGATGAGGTCCATAAAATTCTGCATCCAATATTTCTGAAAATCCATAGCCACCTTGACCACCAGACGCAGGTTGGCGGAAACCAGCCGGTAGGCTGCTTCCTGATCACCACTTTCCCGAAATCTGATTGCCAGATCATCCGCCTCCTCCCGCGTCAAAAGCTCATACTGGCTGATCTCCTGCAGATAGCGCTGCAGAGCAGGATTACTCAGGGCAGGAAGATGTTCCTCGTTAGACATGGAAACAAGGGGATGCTCATACGGATCATTTTCCACACTGTCAGAGCTAGACAGATCAAACAGATCAGGGGCATCAGTCACATCAAATGTTTTCTTTTGTGAGGTCATAGAAGAGTTCTGTTTGTCAGGACGATATTGATCATAGAAACCTTTTATTATTACTCCAGTTTCATCAAAGTGCAATCTATATATCTCATACTCAAAACCTTAACAGGATATCCTATTATCCCTTATAGGCCATTTATCAGCAAGGAATAAAGAAAATTTTATTTTCTTCTTGTCCCTTTTGTGCTACAAGTCTATCTTTTCAAGATCATGCAAGCATTCTTTTCTTCAGCATCTCATAAAATTTTCCTGCAAACAATGAAACACATACGAAATTTCTCCATTATAGCCCATATTGATCATGGCAAATCAACCCTGGCCGACCGCATGATCCAGTTGTGCAATCAGGTATCGGTTCGTGAGTTCAAAGACCAGTTGCTCGACAATATGGACATTGAACGGGAACGCGGCATCACCATCAAAAGTCAGACCATCTGTCTGCCCTACACCGCCAAGGACGGAATCACGTACGAACTGAATCTAGTCGACACCCCAGGTCATGTTGATTTCAGCTACGAAGTCTCGCGCGCCCTCAGTTCATGTGAAGGTGCCTTGCTCCTCGTTGATGCCGCCCAAGGCGTTGAGGCCCAGACCCTGGCCAACCTCTATCTTGCCATGGAAAATAATCTGGAAATCATCCCGGTTATCAATAAGATAGATCTCCCATCAGCAGAACCAGAAAAAATAGCCCTGCAGATCGAGGACGACTTGGGACTGGATGCAGAGCATATCCAACTCTGCTCGGCAAAAACAGGTCAGGGCGTCGATGACATTCTTGAGGCCATCGTCAACTTTCTTCCGCCCCCCCAAGGCGACCCTGACAGCGAGCTCCAGGCCCTCATTTTTGATGCCCACTATGACGCATTCAGGGGCACCATTATCTCCTGCCGCATTATCAATGGCACCATCAAGGCAGGAGAAATGATAAAATTCATGTCCAATAACGCCACCTACAAGGTTGAGGAAGTCGGCCTGTTCAGGGGAATCGGCAAGGAACCACAAAAACAACTCTCTGCCGGGCAGATCGGCTATATTCTGGCCGGTATAAAAACCGTCAGCGACACCCGGCCTGGCGATACCATCACCCATAAAGACAGGCCATGCGCCCAGGCCTTAACCGGTTTCAAACCGGTCCAGCAGGTGGTCTTCTCCTCCATCTACCCCATTTCCACTGATGACTATGAGAATCTGGCCACCGCCATTGAAAAACTCCAGCTCAACGATGCAGCCCTGACCTTTCAGAAAGACTCATCGGTTGCTCTGGGCTTTGGCTTTCGCTGTGGCTTTCTTGGTCTTCTGCACCTGGAGGTCATCCAGGAGCGTTTGGAACGCGAATTTGACATCTCGCTCATCCTGACCGTCCCTTCCGTTAAATACAACTTCTATCTCAACGATGACAGCATGGTCGAGGTGGATAACCCCGCCCATTTCCCGGATCCGGCCAAGGTCAGCCGAGTGGAAGAACCGTATATCAAGGCCACCATTCTTATGCCTGAGAAGTATATGGGGCTGGTGATGGCGCTGTGCATGGAGCGACGCGGCGAGAACACCCATTACCATTATCCAACTCCTGGCAGGATCGAGCTCACCTGTGAACTACCCTTGGCGGAAGTGATCTATGATTTCTATGATAAACTCAAATCGGCCACCCAAGGATATGGCTCGTTTGATTATGAACTCTATGATTATCGCAAGAGTGACCTGGTTAAACTGGATATTCTGGTCAACGGCGAACTGGTGGACGCCCTTTCCCAACTGGTTCATCGCGCCAATTCCAGGGCCCGCGGCCTGCATGCCTGCGAACAGCTCCAACGCGAGATCCCCAGACAGATGTTCAAAATCGCCATCCAGGCCGCTATCGGCGGGACCATTGTCGCCAGGACCACGATCTCGGCACTGAGAAAAGATGTAATTGCCAAATGTTATGGTGGTGATATCTCCAGAAAAAGGAAACTTCTGGAGAAACAGAAGGCGGGAAAGAAAAGAATGAAGACCGTTGGCAATGTAGAGATCCCCCAAAAGGCCTTTTTAGCGGTGTTAAAGTCTGATCAATAAAACGATTCCTTTCACCCTATCTCTTTCTACTCAAAAAAAAAGGGATGATGCAAGCTCACCAAGCCTGCATCATCCCTTTTCCGTATCCATGGAACGCAAGTGACGTGACGTTTATTTTTCTTCATTATCCTCAAATTGAGTACACATACATTTATCTTGACCCAGAACATCAATCCCCTTCTGGGCCATGATGCTCAGAATTTCTTCCCTGGTAAATTTACAATCCTTCTGCCGGCTCACATAAACCAGACAATCTGTACAGATATTAAAAGAATACATATTCTGCTCCTGAATAAGTTCCCAGCACATCTTGTCAGGTTGTTCCTTTGCTGGACACTTTTTGTTTTCATCACACTTCATGATTTCCCAGCATGGCCATTCAGAACGAAGTGACATGGTGCTTTACCCCCACTATCTATAATTTTATCATCTGATGGCCATTCAAAAAACTACCCAGAGCACAAAGAGAATATACGTATATACACCCTCAAAAGCTAATCTACTTTAGAAAAAGATGCAAGAGCCCGCTCCAGCTCATCCTTTCCCTGCCCAGTCACCGCCGAGAACAGGATTCGCTGATCCGGAGCAATGGAATGACCGACATCAAGAATCCGGGCATTTTTCACCCGTTCATTGCCTGACAATTTATCAACCTTGGTATAGACCGGTAAAAAAGGGATATCTTTCCCCCGCAACCAGCTAAGAAGTTGGGCATCATATTCCTTGGGCTCATGCCGCAGGTCCAGAATAACCACCACACAACAGAGGGTTGTTCTGGCCTCCAGATAGGAGGTGATAAGTGACTGCCAGTGATCCTGCATTCCCTTGGCAACCTTGGCATAGCCATAACCGGGTAAATCCACCAGATATACTGAATCTGTCACTTCAAAAAAATTAAGCCCCTGTGTCTTTCCTGGACGGCCACTTACCTTGACCAGATTTTTCCTGCCCACCAGGGTATTCATCAAGCTTGACTTTCCCACATTCGAGCGCCCGGCAAAGGCTATCTCCGGCAGTGAAGGAGCGGGCAACTGGGACAGGTTGTGAACACTTAAAAGAAACTGGATATCAACAAATTTCATACTCGGTGCCCCTTACCCGGCTCAGAGACAACAACCAGGTGATAATACCATAAAAAACAACCAACAGCGTGGAATAATAGACAATAATGAAAATCAAATCACCTTGTTCAAGGCATATTCAATAATACCCTCAGCGCCATTCTTCTTTAGTTTGGGGATAAGATCACGGACCACATCCTCTGAGACAACAGTCTCCACTGAATACCAGTCCTGCTGATAAAGATTGGCTACCGTTGGCGCGTTGAGACTAGGCAGCAATTTGATAATCTGATCCAGACGCGCGTGGGCGACATTCATCTTCAGGCCAACAATCCGATCAGCATTCAGTGAGCCCTGCAGGAGCATGGCCACATTTTCCATCTTCTCCCGCTTCCAGGGATCGGCCCAGGCCTCTTTGTTGGCAATAAACTGGGTGTTGGACTCCATCAGTTCATGGATAATGCGCAGGCCATGGGCCCTGATCGTGTTCTCGGTCTCAGTCACCTCAACAATCGCATCGGCGAGCCCGGATACCACCTTGGCCTCGGTGGCTCCCCAGGAAAATTCAATGGTGACATTGATCTTTCTCTCCTGAAAAAACTCCCTGGTCACATTCACCAGTTCCGTGGCAATTTTCTTTCCTTCCAGATCTTCAATGGTATGGATATCAGAGTCACCAGCCACCGCGATAACCCAGCGTGTCGGTCTCCTGCTCACCTTTGAATAAACCAGATCACAGACGATCACCGCCTCTGACTTATTCTCCATGGTCCAATCCTTGCCGGTAATTCCAGCATCCAGCATCCCACTTTCAACATACCTGGACATCTCCTGTGGACGGCAGATTGAACAGACCAATTCGGGGTCATCAATCTCAGGAAAGTAATTGCGGGATCTTGGCTTGATCAGCCAACCTGCCTTTTCAAACAACTCTATAGTTGCCTTTTCCAGGCTTCCCTTAGGTAGTCCCAGTTTAAGCTGTTCTCTCATTTCCATCACCTGCTCTCCACTCTCTTATTACAACGGCTTACTTTTTTCCATACACAGCTTCCGGATCAAAGACTCTTGTTCCGACAACTGCTATTTCTCCACCCTCAACCCGACGGAAAAAACATGAGCGATGCCCGGTATGACAAGCAGCCCCCCCAAGTTGTTCCACCTTGAACACCACAGTATCATCATCACAGTCAACCAGAATCTCACGAATGAGCTGAATATGGCTGGACGACTCACCTTTAAGCCACAATTTGTTCCGTGAACGACTCCAGTAGTGGGCCTGTCCTGTCTCCAGGGTTTTTTCCCATGCTTCAGGATTGATATAGGCAAGCATCAAAATCTCGCCACTCTGATAGTCTTGAGCGATTGCAGGCAGCAGACCATTTTCAGATTTATCAAAACGTAACGTGAATATATTCACCAATGGATTCATACTTTTCTGTGCATCCTGAACCCGTGAAACCTCCTGCACAACATCCAGCTTCTCTTCTTTTGCCTTCTCACTTCCAAGAAAATGAATCAGACAGGATGTCCTGAATTTACAATAATCAGCAGGATGGCGACAGACAGCACCTTCTTCACCCATTGATGCATTATGCTTTTCACAGATCAGTTCCACGAACAATTCCCTTTCTTCAAAAAATTCCAGAAACAAACAAGCATAACTATCAAAATATACAAAAAAAGAAGTAACTTTATGCCGATCACCATTCTTTGTCAAGATGCAGCTTTTTTTTCACGAAAAACACTCCCCCTTGCATCCTCTCTCAAGAATACTCCCAACACTAATAATATGTGCTGCTCGTATTGCCAAACGAGACACGATAAGATATATATTTTGTCATGAAATAACCTGTTTCTTTATTACTAGTTCATTGCGGTCCGTTATGCCGTTTTGGCAATTCATACGGCCATGTTATTTATACAATGGCTTAATGTGCGGCATATACGTCTGCGCACTCTACAACTGATTAACATCTGTTATCAAACCTCTTTTTCTTTCATCGGAACAATCATCAATGAAAAAAGCACAAAAAAACGATAGAGTGACAATTAGTTACACTGGAAAGTTAGAAAATGGAACAACTTTCCAATCCACAACCGAATCCGAACCTCTAGTCATTACTATTGGCAATCTTGACGTCCCCCCCACCCTGGAACAGGCTATTATCGGCATGTCAGCAGGCGACAAGAAACTGGTCCAACTTGAGCCTGACGAAGGTTATGGTCCCCGCCGCAAAGACTTGTTACAGACACTCAACAGGAATGCTATAAGTGCCAGTATAAACCCTCAAGTTGGAATGATCCTCTCCCTCAAGGTCAAAAAAGATGGCCAAGAGCATCCAGTTCCGGCAACAGTGGTTGAAGTCCACCAGGATACCATCGTCGTTGACTATAATCATCCCCTGTCAGGACATAACCTCATCTACAATATTACTGTGATTTCCATCGAAAAAGGACTGCAATAATTCTTCATTACAAACCATAATATTCAAGGTCAGCAGAGGATATTGGCGAGGGAGAAAGGGACCGTAACGTTACCCTCTATTTCATTCTTCCCGATCGCTCCAGAAACTTTTCGATAAAACAGCAGACAGTTTAGCAGATGACGGCCATCTCCTCATTGGCTCTACAAAATCACATGCCGATACCTGTCCCTGTTTTATTCCCATGAGACATTTATGATCAGGCTTTTTATCAGAAAAAACAAAACGAGGCTTCTTCAGGACGATATGACCATACTCGTTGTTGACGATGTTCCTGTTATCAAAAAAATGCTGGAGAAATGCCTGAAAAAGGGATGGGGCACTGATCACTGGAATGGCTATCAGGCAAGGAAAATTCTCCCCCAACAGCATATTGACGTGGTCCTTAACCGACCTGATAATGCCAGGCTCAATCGGCAGCATTGCCGCATTTGAGGTTATTCTGATCACTGCCCAACCCCATCCATTGAACCTCAGCCGGGCAGTGAATACGACAGAAAGCGTGGCAGCCGAAACTATTCAGAACCTGGAAGTCAAGACCGCTGAGCTCCAGAACCAGCTATATGCTCTCAATGCAATTTTTCGTGATGAAAAAACATCCACCCATGAACACATTGACAAGGCCATCGACCTGTCAACAGAACAAAAGACATCATAATATCATGCCCAATAACTCTGCATGGTCCTCTTTTATTTTTTTGCTAATGGACCGGCAACATAAATCCTTGAAAGGGTTACTGCCTCCCCTGTAGCTCATATCCAACAACATCAGATAATTGAGCATCGTCAAGGAGGGCCTCGTCGAGTTTGGCACCGGTCAAGTCTGCCCCTGAAAGATTGGCCTTATACAGGTCAGCTTTCCTCAGGTCTGCATTTCTGAGATCAGCTTTCACCAGTATCGCCCCTTTCAAGTTTGCATTCTTAAAATTCACACCCTCAAGCTGGCTGCCGGTGAGATCAGCACCCTCAAGATCGGCGCTATTCATATTTTTACCGGTAAGGTCAACCCCCGTGAGGTTACATCCATAGCAACGCTTGGCTTCAAGCAAGCGCTCCCTGTTTTTTGCTGTTTCAACCGCTGGATCTATTTTATTTTCAGGTACCTGGGTAGCTGCCGTCTCGTTCCCCTGTAGCTGTTTTTCTTTCTGGATATCACTCTCGTGTTTTTCAGCCACAGCTTTATTATTATTTTTCTCCTGACCAAACAGCCCTTTCACACCATCCAAGGTCTTATCAAAGAAACCTGGCTCTGCTGAAGAAGGAGGAGGCACCTTATTTTCTTTGATCTCGGCAAATGATTTTTCTTCAACAGGGGTAATGTCGGCGACGACATCTTCTTTCGGCAATGTCTGCACGGCTGGCACTGCTTCGGGGATTACCACAACAGATCTTCCGGACTCATCTGCTTTTCCAGGCACCGCTTTGTTCTCATCGCTTTCCCCCTGACCAAACAGCCCTTTCACGCTATCCAAGGTCTTATCAAAGAAACCTGGCTCTCCTGATGGAGAAGGCGCTTTGTTTTCTTTGACCTCAGCAGACGGTTGCTGTGTAACCGATGGGAGTATCTTTTCAGCAGCAATATCCTGAGTAGGTATATTTTCAGAGACAGGCTTCTCTGATGGTTGATTCAAGGAAACCTCTTTATCCAGTTGAGTGCCGACAAGATAGGCGCCAACAAAAGTTGCGCCTTTCAGATCTGCACCGCGAAGATCTGCTTCTGCCAGATCAGCGCCACCAAATTCAACATCCCTTAAATTAGCATTTTGCAAGTTGGCTTTGTTCAGAGTAGCAAGATGCAATCGTGCTTGCGAGAGATTCGCACCTTCGAGATTGGCACCTGTCAAGTTTACCCTGTCTAGATTAACACCGGAAAGATCAACGCCAGCAAGCTCACATCCGGGACAACTGCTGGTTTCTATCAGTTTTTTCCTGTTTTCTTGAACCTTGGCAAGATCAATATCCTGCTCAGCACAGGCAAGATGGTTCCAATTAAATACCGCAACACCAATCAGCACCAACGGGACAATCTTCTTCAAAGCGCGCATATTCTTTTCCCCAACAGGATAACCCTCTGAAATTCATAATTGAATACTATCTGTCATCTTTCATCTACAAACAACTGCTACAACTACAACTCAAAGGAAAGATACTCCAGACACAGCAAACCTGTCAAGATTCATCAAGAAATGATCGTTCATTATCTCTTTTGACACTTTTTTTCAATCATTCAAAATAATTGAAAATCTTTGCAAAAATCACAAAAGTTAAAGTTTTGTCATTACAGCCTCAGGAAAGAAATTTAATGCGATCGACAGGCAACAAGAGCCCTGACTTCAAAGTCTCACAGATAAGCATAGGCTTCAGGCGCGACTACATCTTTCGAAATGGCAGAAAATAGACTTTTAATTTACTATTTTAAACCGACCTCAATGAGTTGCACGTACAATTTGAATTCCAGCTTTAAAAAACTCCGTCTTTCATAAAACAAAAATTTTTATATACATATCAATATGGTATCAGACATAAGTCAACATCTAACCCCAGATAAAAAAATAAATTCACATAATATCGAAATGTTACCAACAGCAATGAAAAATGAATTTTCATTCATTTTTCATTGCTGTTAATAAAAAAATTTTATATAGTAAAAAAATTTCCTCAAAATGTGTGGCAAGTATGTGGCAAGCTCTTTCCCAAACATGAATAACTCTGTAGCGGTTTTGCTCAGCATCTATCTTCACCGAGCAACCTGATAGAAAGACAAATATCTATCTTATTAAAATAATTGCGGCAGTATTGCCTGCTGCAAACTTTATATAGCGGAGAAAAAGAAGGAAAAAACTCTTTCTTCGACTCGTTTTAAAACACTTTTTCAGTGTATCAAGTTTAGGAGGCTCAAAATGAATATCGAGGACTTGGAAAAGGAAAAAAATGAAGGCGTTGAGAACTTGCCTTTACAGGAACGTCGCAAATTCCTTCAGATGGGACTTGCCGTTACTGGTGCTTTCCTGGGAGGGTCAGTGTTGTCACTGACTTCAGTATCGCATGCCGGCGATCAGAGCAATCAGGATACGGATATCCCGGCAGAAGGCCAGTATCCATACCCCAAGCATTATGGCATGGTCATGCGACAAAACCGTTGCATTGACTGTGAGAGATGCATAGAGGCCTGTAAGCAGACAAACCATGTGCCTGATGCTCATGACGCCTACAGAACAGCAATCCAGGAACGTCTGACCACTGAGAACGGTTCAGAAAAGCGGGAATTCAGGCCTGTGCTCTGCAACCACTGCAATCGTCCTCCCTGCGTCCGGGTCTGCCCGACAAAGGCAACCTATAAAGACCCTGAGACTGGCATCGTCGTCATGGATTACGCCAAATGCATCGGTTGCAAGACATGCATGGCAGCCTGTCCCTATAATGCCCGCTATTTCAATGAAGAAAAATATGCCATCGACAAATGCAATTTCTGCATCGATACGCGGCTTGCCGAAGGTAAGACTGAAACCGCCTGCGCCGCAGCCTGTCCAGCCAGGGTCAGGATCTTTGGTGATTTGAAAGACAAGTCCACTGAGATCTATCGTTTACTCCATACCCCTGATACCAAGATCTGGGTTTTACGTCCCGATACCGGGGCCTTGCCCAATGTTTTTTATATGAATGCCTAAGTTAAACAATACAGGGAATGATAAAGTGAAACAGGGCACCGGGAAACTCACTGACACCAGCGCTGGAACTCGGCACCACCTACTATTCGCCGCTTTGGAGAAGAAAAATGATGCAAAACAGAATGAAAACAGTTGGGGCCATCCTGCTGGCAGGATCTTTTTTCCTTGCCACCCATGCAATAGCCGCAGCAGCCTATGATGAAGAGACTTATGGCCCCGAGGCCCCCATTGTCTGGGACAAACCGGTCAAGGCGACATTCAATCACAAGGTACACACCATGGATTCAGGTCTCGCCTGTGATGTCTGCCATGACAAACTCTTTACCATGGAATCCGGTGCAGTCCTGGCCACCGGCAAAATGACCATGGCCGCAATGGCGGAGGGAAAATACTGTGGCTCCTGCCATGATGGGGATACAGCCTTTGCCGCAAACACAAAATGCGCCTCCTGCCACGTGGACATGAAAGAACTGGTGCCGCAAGACCCCATTGTCTGGACCAAACCGGTCAAGACGGTGGTTTTTTACCATAAGTCCCACACCGAGGATTCCGGGCTGGAATGCGAGGCATGCCATGACGCGACATTTGCCATGCAGAAGGGAGCCGTCGAGAAGGCAGACGATTTTACCATGCAAGCCCTCTATGATGGTAAATACTGCGGGAAATGCCACGATGGCTCCACCGCATTTGCCTCGAATACCCGTTGCAACACCTGCCATATTGGCGTTAAAGGCTATAACCGGATGATGGGAAGTGACGGCACGCATGGAGCAACCCTCAAGAATAAAAAGGCTGGTCATTAAGACCCAAATGAAAACGTCACGGGGTCATGACACCAATTCGTCTCAGCACCCTTTGCGAAAGAAAACAAATCTGCAGGAGTAGAAAATGACAAATAAATCAATATCAGCCATATTTGCCGAGACAGCGGAACCACGCCTGGCAACACCCAGCATGAACAGGGCGACGATCTTTTTTCTGATTGTGACCGTAGTCGGCCTCAGTTGCGGGGTGCTCGCTTTTATTTTCGGTCATCATGCCGTCTATCACAATACCCGCGAAATGCCATGGGGAATGCTGATCTCCACCTATGCTTTCTGGGCTATCACCTCCACCGGTTTATGCATCTATGCCGCCATGAGCCACGTCTTTGGCGGAACCAGAATGGGGATTGTCAGCAACCGGATGGTATGGATGTCCATTATCTGTATCATGGCCGCGTTTTTCACCATTGGCGTGGAAATTGCCAGCCCTCACAGAATGCTGATCTATAACATCCTCTCCCCCAACCCCACCTCCAATATCTGGTGGATGGGCACGCTCTACGGCCTGGCCGTGGGCTGCATGATCATTGAATTTGCCGGAATTGTTACCGGACTGGCCAAGATTGCCCTGATTATGGGTGTTTTTGGCGCAATCGCCGAGGTTTTAGCCAACAGTTGCCTCGGTGGCGTCTTTGCCACCCTTCCCGCCCGCCCCTACTGGTACGGAGCGCAATTACCCATCTACTTTCTTACTGCTGCTTTTCTCTCTGGCGCAGCCGCGGCAATCCTTTTTAATTTTCTGGCCTACAAGATCCGCGGGGAAAAGATGAGTCAGGCCGTTCATCTCGCCGTGAAAAGTGCGGGCAAGGCCATGACCCTGGTGCTCATCCTCTATA
>JANMTN010000231.1:0-3412 GCA_031390685.1 Desulfobulbaceae bacterium | reverse complement strand
GGCGTGCCCTCTGACCCATTCAAAGGTGACATCCATCTTCTCCGCCAGTTCCAGCAGCTCGGCCCAGAGGTCGGGGTTGACTGCCGGTTGCCGGTCGGATTTTATCCAGCCTCGCTGCCGCCAGCTTCTGGCCCAGCCCTTACTGATGCCATTGACCACATAGCTGGAGTCGGAATAGACGGTTATCGGGTGCTTGTTGTTTTCCCATGTGTGCAAGACCAGACGCAGGGCCACAATGCAGGCCATCAGTTCCATCCGATTATTGGTGGTCAACCTGAAACCGCCGGTGAGCTCCTGCTGCTGGCCGTTAGCGACCAGAATGGCTCCATAGCCGCCAGGGCCGGGGTTGTGGCTGCAACCCCCGTCGGTATAGATGTTGATCTCCCCATCGCGTGGCAAAGATACAGCCGGCACCGTCTTGGCCCCGGTGCTTTTTTTCGCTGGTGCCTGGCTGTATTGTGGCGGATTCTGCATCCAGGCCTCGGCCTCAGCCCTGTCGGTAAAGCCTTTAAACTTCGCCCCGGCATAGCCCTTCACCTGTTTTTCTGCCTCCGGCCAGTTGTCGTAAATCCCGGGTTTGATTCCGGCGGCAACGGCATAAACCTTTTTTTTGGTCATGAATGCATCCCGGCAAGACAAAAACCGTCAGGGAAGGTTACCCGGACGGTTTTTGCAATCACGAAGAACCCACCGTGCAATAATATTTTCATGAACCGATCAAGGCAATAACAAAGAGTGAGATAAGGACAAAAACAAAAAACACCCCAACCTTGACATTGATTGAATGATCCTCTTCAGGTACTCCTGCCTCATGATGCTCGTGTCCACTCATCTTGCTCTCCCTGCTCTTGATTTTTAAGATATATAATCTGCCAGTCGTTACCACCAGATATCTGAACAATTTTATGAAGTTTTGTCGATCACTTTCTCAAGATTACCAGACCAGATCATCCGGTATCTTGTAGGCCGCATAGGGATCATCAATATCATCAGGAGCAACTTGGGCATCTTGTGGCGAAGCGTTGTGCAGGACAACGAGATCCGGCTGCCATGCCTCTATCTTCTCGGCAACTGGTGACGGCACCACGGCATAGGCGTCTTTTTCCCGGATGATGGCCAGTTGGCCCTGGCTCAATTCGTCTATTATCTCTTTGGTCGGCAGAAAGATTCTTGCTATCTTGTTGTTGTCAGTGAAGTGATAGGCAATGGCGCCTTTTTCCAGGGTCAAGCGGTTGGTGGCGATGAGCTGCCTTATCTGGGCGATCTCTTCATTTTTTCGCACCTCTTCCTGCCGTTTCCGGTTGGCGATCCTGGCAAGTTCCTTTTTCTCGGCCAGGGTCTGCTGGGCATGGAGTTTGTTTTCGTCCGGGGCCTGAATACGGCCCTTATCCTGTTCTTTGTTTTTTTTATAGGTAGTCTTCTTGGCCTGACTGATCTGTTTTTTATCAACCAGACCTATTTTGAGAAATTGATCCCGCAGTGAATTGGCCATGGATTGAGACTCCTTTCAGGAAAATGAGATTGCCATGGGGATGGTCTTTTGTTCTGTAACACGCACTCGCTGCTGCCAGAGCGGGCATTGTGAACGGATACACTCTTTGTTTTTCAGGTACTGATCGCAGTGGAGCTCTGCCTCTACCGGCAAGGATACCGAAAGCAACTCGAAAGAGAGCCTGGCTGTTTCGGTGAGGGCGATATAGGTCTCCCGCTGACAGCAGCGGCTCCCTTTGCGTACGGCCAGGGCCATCAGGATCCGCCCGGAAAACTCCTGGGCCAGTTGACGTGGTCCTGGGGTCAGCGGCGTGGCCGCAAAAATTGTGGCCACACCAATACCAACGCCAATGGCGGCTCCGCAGGCACCCCAGAAGCCGCAGACCCCGCCAGGCACATCGGCGCCGCGGCTGATAGCGGTCAGGATCTCTTTGGAACCGATATCTCCGCCACAATTGCGATAACAGGCGAGCAGGATGCCTGGAATCATGGCATGATGTTCCGGGCCGTGCATGGGGATGGACGGATGGCTGCGGATGAGTGTGAGCAGTCTGATCAGATCCTGTTCCCCGGTGGTGGTACAGATGGACTTGATGACCTCCAGCCCGTTTTCCTGATGGCAGCGGTTGCAGACAAAATGTCCATCCTGGCAGCAGCCATCGGCAAACCGTGTCTGGCCGCAATAGTGGCAGATCATTGCCTGCGGTTCGGTAAAGTAATGCAACTCACTGCCGCAGCACATGCAGCCGGAGGTCTGCCGGGTCATGCTTCCCTGGGCGGTTTCCGGTGGTACGGAGATGGAAGCGCAGCAGGAGGTGGCGGGTTCCTTGGCCGACGGCGGGGTACAGCAGCAGTTGGTCATGATCAGATTGGCGACCGCTCCTTTCTCATCAAGGACAAACACCGAATCATCCAAAAGAGCAAGGTCAGCCTCAGACAATACTGTACGTCTTCCCTTGACCAGCAGGACACCGCTTTCCGTGTACACAGCCTTGTATGGCCCCCGGTAAACGACAGCCCTGGATGGACTGCCGCCGATATCCTGGATGCCTGTTTTTGCTTCCTCTATTGGCCGCCATGCCTGGTAGGTGAGAGAAAAAAAATCCATCCCCTCCACCTGACGATACGGAAAACGTTTCACCAGAAGGATGGCCACAAATCCGGCTGCTTCCAGCATGGCCACCAGATCTTCCTGCTGCATGGCCCCGCCCAGGCATTCCCCGCGATAGAGTACGTTATTCTTGATAGCTGGAGGAATGACCGTATCGGTAATAATATCAGAGATTACCAGTCGGCCGCCCGGTTTCAGTATCCGGTAGATCTCCTGATAGGTCTGGCGCTTATCAGGACTCAGGTTGATGACGCAGTTGGAGATAACGATATCGGCACAAGCAGTATCGAGCGGGATCTGCTCCAGAAATCCCCGGAGAAATTCCACATTGTCATAGCCCAGCCTGGCCACAACCTCTTGTTTTGAGGCAGTGGCGAGATGGAGCATCTCCGTTGTCATGTCAATGCCAAAGACCTGCCCCTGCGCGCCGACTGCGGCCGCGGCCATGAAACACTCCACGCCCGAACCGGAACCCAGATCCACCAGGGTCTCGCCTGGCTGCGGGGCGGCATCCGTCACCGGGCTGCCGCAGCCGTACGAGCGCTTCCGCGAATCCTCGGGGATAAAATCAGCCTGGTCTTGGGCCGGGGCCAGCGGGTTGACGATATCCTCACTTACAGCCAGGGCGGCCTGGCCGTAAAATTCACGGACCTGGCTATGTCCCTTATCTGAAGCCAGGGAGATCACACAGTTACAGTGGGTCAGGGTCACGCTGCCGCCTGTTGCCTCCAGGTCAGGACAGTCATGGCGGATATCTCCCATGCGCAGCGTAATGGCGGCGCGGCCCGATGCTGGCGAGAAAGCAGCCTG
>JANMTN010000228.1:0-4657 GCA_031390685.1 Desulfobulbaceae bacterium | reverse complement strand
CTGGGCGGCGCCGCGTCTGGTCTCCTTGAGCTGCATGGTTTCACCGGCAGGCAGCCGGTAAGCGGGAAAGCTCCGCCATTCTTCAGGCATGGAGGTCTGCGTGGGATCAACAGCGGCGACCCCGGTAATCTCGACGGTGCGCAGATCAGGGTGCGCCTGAAAGGACAGGATCTCTTCCGTGGGCCAGAACGGGTCATCAGGCCGGGTCCAGCGGTATGTCGTCAGCGGACCAATCTGTCTGGTGATGAGCTTGACCGTCCATTGTCCGGGCCGGACCTGGACCCGTATCCGCCCATCTTGTTCAAGCCGTGCCGGAAGATCGCTGGTCATTGCAAGCGGGATGGTCTGTCCCGGAGTAAAGACCGGCCCCAGCACCATTTCCCGGGCCGCCCCGGCAATATCGAGCTGGAGTAATGTTACCATCTGGGCGGGAATCGTATCTTCAAGGAGCCGAAAGGTTTGCAGGTTCAGGCTGTTTTCAATTTTTTCCGCGTGCGCTCTTGAGGCCTGCAGCCAGAGTCGGCTGTTACGGTCCAGATTGGGAAAATCTACTGGCCGCTCGTTTACTGTCAGGGAGACAAGGCCGGTATGGGGCGGGATGGCTAGATATTCAGGAAGTGCTGACCACTGGAAGCGGCCGGTGATTTCATAGGCGCCGCTCTGCACTCGTATCTTCGGCATGCCCTCTCTGTCCATGACCAGAGCTGCCTGACCGTTCACCTTGACATCTAGGGGCCAATGTTCCGTATCCCCCGGCAGTTGCAACCAGCGTTCATGCTGTACCAGCCATTGTTGCCGGAACGAGGCGGCTTGCTCGGTCACATTGAGATCAAGCTGCGATGGCCAGTCACAATGCAGGACTGACGAGTCATTAAAGGCAGGTGGACAGAGCAGTTCTGCTTCATGACCATGGAGAACCCATTCAACCCAGGGGGTTAAGGGGGGAGGGATCTTGACGGGATGTTCGGCACGAGAGATCTCAGGGGAAAAACAGGTGAGAAGGAAGATGAACAGGATTCTGGCGCAGAAGTTCATGGATTGTTTCTCCCGGAGATGATTGCATGCAGAGTAATACTTACGAGCCGTTCCGAAATAACATGTCTCTTTATAGCCATTTCGTTATGGCGCCTTATGCCATTCCGGCCGTTGAGATGATCATGTTATTAATTTACAGAGGCTTGGTGAGTATTACGTTGGAAGCACTTCATTATCTACACAATCAAACTTTTTTGCAAGACACAAACTTTTTTTAAAAAAAAGGGGGAGATACCAAAACGGTATCTCCCCCTTTTAAGAGGCAAACTAATCAAACAGTTGAATTATACGCAACCGGTTGGTTTTGGCAGGCCAGCCATTTTACAGGCTCCTTTGCCAGGGCCAGATGGGAACAACTCATAAATTCTTTTCAATGGGAAGCCAGTGGTCTTGGAAAGGATACGGACCATTGGGGCAATACCATTTTTCGCGTAATATTCCTGAAGGGCAGTGATTACTTTGGTATGCTCTTCGGTCATCTCGCCAATACCCTCAACACTTTTTACATAATCAACCCAGTCTGGATTGAATGTTTTGGCGTTGAGCAGGAATCCGTCTTCATCCACCTCAAAAGCAGATCCTTTGTGTTCTAATGTAGGCATGTTACCCTCCTTACAAAAAATATTGTTTATTGGTTTTCACCGTTTCTGAAGCAAAAATTGATTTCGCTTTAATACTATAGGCTTTTTAGTTTGTCAAGTGAATGGGCAATCATTTTATGCGGTATCTTTTTTCATAATTTTTTTGCACTTTCCGGCTCGTTATGCTGTTTTTGATATCCAGGTAATGAAATTATTTTGTGACAACGGCGTCTCCTTTATTTTCAGGGATTATCGCCAGGGCTTCTTCTATATGCCGGCAAAACATTTCACTGATGGCTGGCAACATCCCCATTCCCTGCTGGATAATTTTCACACTGATATCTGCCGCCGAGAGCAGGCTCATCCAGGAATCACTGTGATTTCCAGCCAGGTCCCGATGAAAATGCATGCCTGCTACGAGGAGCAGGGGAATGATACAAACTTTTTTGTAGCTGGCAGCCGTAATATCGGCGATAACCTCGACGTTTGATGGGCATCCTTCTTCAATCACTCCGACAAAAATTCGCGGCCCAAATTGTCTGCGCATGAAATATTGCAGGGCTGGGTAGGCGCACCAGGCAGGATGATCCGTGCCATGTCCCACCAGAAGGATAGCCTGATCAGGATGGGTGTTGATTAAAGGCGACAGGCTGGCGCAGAGGGATAGGTAATCTTGTGGTGAGGTGAGCAGGGGCAGGCCGATGGAGGTCCGGAGGGGACTTTGTCTCGTCTCTTCTACTAAACGGGTGAATTCATGGCCGCCAATGAGATGGAGCGATTGCACGACTGCCCACGAATAATGCCGGCGATACAAGGTCTCCAGTATTTCATGGGGACTGGAAATCGTATTCTGTGGTTGTCCTGCACCCCTGTTTCTGACCATGCGTGATGAATAGGCCCAGAAAACCTCATGGTCAGGGAAACGATTCTTGATTTGGGTGTCCAGATGTTCATAACTGGCCAAGGCCTTTGCGGTGGTGCCAAAAGCGACGATGACAAGAGGGATGGGGCGCATGTGTAACCCTGTGAGAAGAGGGTGGATGGATTGCCGGTCATTTTTGTCAAGGGGTCGCTAAAGCGTGGAGCGGATAAAGGCAAGAAGTCCCGGCATGATTTATTTCTCTTACGTATCGTAATTTATCTTTAAAAACGATATAAAAATGCAATGCGGTGCGGTCCTGTCAGAGTTACGGGTGCTTGTGATTGCCCGGGCGCCTCATAACCCTGCCAACAGGCACAAATTTTTTATTCCGTTCCCCTGATTTTCCTGTTACATTTGAGTTTTTCAATAAGATCAAAGCACCTCTGTTTTTTCCCAATATGACACTTTACTATGATCAGGAGTAATCCCATGACAACACCCCCTTGCCAGGAAGCAATCAACAAAGAGAAAGAACAAGGTCTGGCCGATATTATCGCCTGTAACTCAGCGATCTGTTTTATTGATGGCAAGGAAGGGCGTTTGATCTATCGTGGCTATGATGTCCTTGATCTGGCCCGAAACTCCACCTTTGAGGAAGTAGCCTATCTGCTCTGGTACGGCAGGTTGCCTGGTCTCACTGAGTTTCAGGCCTTTCTTGACGGGTTCACCGGCGGTATGCTGCTGCCGGTTGAAACGACCATGATCCTGCGCATGTTTCCCCGCACCGCTTCCTCCATGGAGGTCCTGCGCACCGCCGTCTCTTCTTTGGGCCATTGGGACCCTGACAGCGGCAACACCCGCCTGGATGCCTCGTTGCGCAAGGCCCAGCGGTTGACGGAGCGCATCCCCCTGATTATCGCCGCCCATCAGCGCTTAAAAGATGGGCAGGAGCCCATTACCCCCCTCCCCAATCATGGTATTGCCTATAATTTTCTTTATACCCTGCAGGGAAAAGAGCCTGATCCTGAGATTGAGCGCGCACTCGATGTGGCGCTCATCCTGCATGCTGATCATGAATTGAACGCCTCGACCTTTGCTGCCCGGGTCACCGCCGCCACCATGTCCGATATCTATTCGGCGATGACCAGTGCCATCGGGGCGCTGAAAGGTCCGTTGCACGGAGGGGCCAATGCGGATGTGATGGAGATGTTTGAGGCCATTGGCACGCCGGAGAAGGCGGAGTCATGGATATTGAATCGTCTGGCGGCCAAGGGCAAGATCCCTGGGTTTGGCCACCGGGTCTATAAATGTGAAGATCCGCGGGTCAGCATCATGAGGGAATATGCCGAGCAGATTACCCGGAAGGCAGGGGATACCCGGTTTTATGAGATTGCTCAGGTTGTTGAAAAGACGATGCTCGCTAATTCCAAGGTCTTTCCCAATGTGGATTTCTATAGCGGCACCCTTTATCGGGCCATGGGAATTCCAACCGAGCTTTTTACTCCCATCTTTGCCATGAGTCGGGCAGTGGGCTGGTCTGCCCACATCCTTGAGCAATGGCGCAATAACCGCTTGATCCGGCCCGGCGCTAATTATATCGGACCTTGCCTCCGGCCTTATATCCCTATTGAAACCAGAACGTTATAAGGACTGCACGCCACCTGTGGCGGCTGATGGATTGCAAAAGCAGACCAGTTGCAAGAGGAAAAGAGTGAGAAAAGCAGAGGGTATTCCCTTTTTTCAAATCAATCAGCACAAGGTGTCCAATGACTGAAGCCTTATTGCATCCACCCAAGCGTTTGTATCGAACCGCCAGACCCGCTCTTTTGCCGCAAGCACACAGCCTGAACATGATCGGATTTGGCTTTGACGGCACCGCCTGTTTCCGCAAGGGGACGGCCATTGGCCCGGATGCCATCCGCATGGTGGCCTCGGATATCGAGAGCTATTCTCCGTACCTGGATCTGGATCTGGAGGAAACGACGCCCTTTTATGACCTGGGTAATCTCATTGTCCAGCAGAGCGGGGATCCGCACCAGGATTTTGTGGCGGCTAACGCGAGGTTTACCGCGCTTGCCGGGTCTCTTGATTTTGCGGGTGACGGCATTAAATTTCTGACGCTCGGCGGGGAACATTCGATCTCTTATCCCTTCATCACCAGGTATCTTCAGGCCTTTCC
>JANMTN010000211.1:0-2717 GCA_031390685.1 Desulfobulbaceae bacterium | reverse complement strand
GGTCACCTTGGCGGCAGCTATTTCCCGCAGGGTCATGACGATCTCTTTATTATCCCCTGGCACCAGAAAAGGTTCGCCATGTCGGTGCTGTTTAATGCGCTCGACGGTGAGATGAATCAGATTAAACCGGTTATCATCACCAATCTGTTCCAAACAATCTTCCACAGTAATTCTTGCCATACAGTAACCTCGTTTTCTTAGGAGCCGTTACGAAACAACCACTGCTTCTGACTATTTCGATACAGCTCTTTATGCCGTATTTGCCATCCCGATGACGACATTCTTTTGCCACAACGGCTTACTCTCTTATTGAGTGCCCTTGACGCGCGTTTATTCTTTTACCTTCAGCCTGTCTGCCTGACTACCTTTATTTTTCAAAAGGATTCTTTAAAAGCATGGTCTCGTCACGATCCGGGCCCACCGAGACAATAACCGTCTCCACCCCGGTGTACTCTTCAATCCGGCGAATATACTCTCTGGTCTTGACCGGAAGATCATCGAAATCACGCACCCCGGTGATATCCTCCTCCCAGCCGGCAAGTTCCTCATAAACCGGCTTTACAGCGGCAGCCTGCCTTATATTGGACGGCATGGCTGATAAACGTTTTCCACCAAGTTCATACTCCGTAGCCATTTTCAGAACTTGCTGCCCACTCAGGACATCCAGTTTCGTCAGAGCCAGCCCGGTAAGGCCATTCAGACGCGTCGCATCAGCCGCAACTACCCCGTCCAACCAACCGCAGCGACGTTTCCTGCCAGTAGTGGCGCCAAACTCTCCACCTTTTTTCTGCAACTCATCGCCCACACCATCAAAGAGCTCCGTGGGAAAGGGTCCTTCGCCCACCCGAGTGGTATAGGCCTTCATGATACCGATAACGGAATCGATGTGGGCCGGACCAAATCCTGAACCATTACAGGCATTGCCGGCAATGGTATTCGACGAAGTCACAAAGGGATAGGTCCCATGATCAATATCGAGCTGGGTCCCCTGGGCCCCTTCAAAGAGGATATTCTGGCCGGCCTTTCGCGCCCTGTCCAGCTCCACCGAGACATTGCCGATGAAAGGAATCAGCTTTTCCGCAAATCCCTGAAAGGCGGCGTAAATCGTCTCAAAAGAGACGGGTTCACTGTTATATTTTTTGGTCAGCAGGAAGTTTTTTTCTTCAATATTTTCCTGCAGCCTTTCACGAAACAAGTCATCATCAAGGAGATCCCCGGCCTTTATCCCGACCCGGCCCACCTTATCCATATAACAGGGGCCAATGCCGCGTCCGGTAGTGCCAATCTTTTTCCCCGTTGCCAGGGCCGCTTCCTTGGCTTTATCCAGACTCTGATGATAGGGCATAATCAGATGGGCGTTTTCACTGATCAACAACCGCCGGGGGGTGACCTGCAAGCCTTTTTCCTGAAGTTCGCCCATCTCCGCCAGCAGAACCGCAGGATCAACAATAACGCCATTGCCAATCATACAGATTTTATCCGCATACAGAATGCCAGAAGGGATAATATGAAAAACGAACTTCTTCCCCTCAACAACCAGCGTATGTCCGGCATTATTACCACCCTGAAACCGGACTATGTAGTCAGCATAACGAGTGAGGATATCGACTACCTTTCCTTTCCCCTCATCTCCCCACTGGGTTCCCACTACTACCACACTGGCCATGATCTTCTCCTGAATCTGCTCGTCACTCTCAATAAGAGAGTCATCAATATAATGTGTTCCACGCAATGTGCTTCAGCACAAACCATCATTCCACAAAGGAACAACCGGATTAATATAGTCAACGCACGCCTTAAAGTCAATCATTTGCACGAGGATGGAAACGCGCAAAAAAAGACACGAAAAGTCCTGACCAAACTTTTTTCATTTCCCTTCGGCGTTGAAGGCAATGGATTAAAAGACGCCACAAAACAACTTGTCTCTTTATTCCTATTTTCGCTACCGCTTCTTGAGCCGTTCCGGCCATTCATATGGCCATGTTCTTTATTTGCGATGAGTTAAAAGCCCTGAGCGGAGGGAGGCAGCCTTTTCCCGGTCAGCCTCGTTCATCTCCTGCATCACCTGCATCATAGCCTCTTTGGCCCCAGGATATCCCTGCTCTTCGGCCAAGCCATACCAGGCAAGGGCCAGGCAATTATCCCGCCGCACCCCTTTGCCTTTCTTGTACAATTCTGCCAGAAAAAATTGGGCCATGGCCCACCCTTTTCTGGCGGCGCATCCATACCAGTTGCCAGCCACAGCAGGATCCCTGACCACACCACTGCCGTTTTCATATTTGATCCCCAGATAGAGACAGGCTGCCGGAATTCCTGCCTGGCCGGCCTGCAAAAACAAGGCGACCGCCTTTTCAGGGTCACGGGCCACTCCCTGCCCACCATACTCATAGAGCAGGGCCAGGGCAAACCGGGACTCATCATCACCCTGACTGGCAAGTTCCTGAAGCTGAAGAACATAGGGATCATCGCCAGCCAGACAATCTTCAGCGAATACACTCAAAACCAGCGTCAACCACAACAAGCACATGCCCATACGTCCACCACTCCCACAGTTTTTTGATCAACTGATAACAAAATCAACATAATTCCATTTCTAAATCAAGATAAAAACGCAAAGACAGTGAGGGGGACACCGCCCTTCAATGAGCAAGCGATGACAAGGCCTGCACAGAAGGCACTATTGGAGCTGCGAACCGGAAATGACGCAAGGAGTGACA
>JANMTN010000207.1:0-6970 GCA_031390685.1 Desulfobulbaceae bacterium | reverse complement strand
CGCAGCGGTCAGGGTCGTCTTACCATGATCTATATGACCCACAGTGCCCACATTGACATGTGGTTTTTTCCTGTCAAACTTTTCTTTTGCCATAGTCGTACCTCAATATGTTGAGCTTAAATTCCTCTAATCTTTTTTATTATCACATCCGCCTTGACTGCCGGCACTACATCGTATTCCAAAAAACGCATCGAGTAATTAGCACGGCCCTGGGTCGCTGATCGTAATGATGTAGAATACCCAAACATCTCTGCTAAAGGAACCTGTGCATGTAAAATCTGTAATTCCTTAACATTCTCAACCACACCCAGCCTGGCTCTCTTGCTATTCAGATCATTAATCACTTCACCAAGATACTGATCAGGGGTAGCAACCTCTACAAGCATTACAGGCTCCAAGAGCAACGGCTTCGCTTCAGCTACCGCCCTGCGTATCGCCATGGAAGCAGCAATGCCAAATGCCATCTCCGTGGAATCATCCTCATGATAGGAGCCACCAATCAAATTCACCTTGATATCTGTCAAGGGATACCCAATCAGAGGTCCTGAATCAAGACTATCAACGACTCCCTTCTCGATAGCCTTCAAAAAGGCCTTTGGAATTTGATCTTCGCTGACCTGACATTCAAAAACAAATCCTGCCCCTCTCGCCAGTGGTTCCACCTGCAGAACGACATGTCCATACTGTCCCTTAGCACCAGTATGCTGATCAAACTTTCCTTCTGCCTTTTTCATGCCGCCGATCGTCTCTTTATAGGCGACCTGTGGTTTGCCCACATTGGCAGACGCTTTGAAATCATTCAACAAACGATCAATAATTATTTCCAGATGCAACTCTCCCATCCCTGAAATAATCGTTTGCCCGGTATCTTCATTGGTCGTTATCGTAAAAGATGGATCCTCAAGCGCCAGCTTCTGTAAGGACTCAGCCAGTTTTTTCTCATCCGCCTTACTCTTGGCCTCTATGGCAACACTTATGACCGGCTTTGGAAAGTCCATACTATCAAGGACTATATAATCCCCAGCGGCGCAAAGAGTATCACCAGTCGTCGTAAACTTAAGACCGATCACAGCTCCAATATCACCGCTACCAATTTCTTTAACCTCTTCACGTTTATTGGCGTGAAGCTTAAGAAGTTTGGTAACTTTCTCCTGTTTTTTCTTAACAGGATTATAGACTCGATCACCAATCTTTATTTTGCCGGAATATATCCGCAAATACGCAAGATTCTCGACAAACGAATCACTCATCAACTTGAAGACCAACCCACAAAAAGGAGCCTCATCACTTGCTTCGCGCACAATGATCTGACCACTTTCATCAACACCTTCCACCGCTTGAACATCCAGGGGAGAAGGGAGATAACGAATCACGCTATCCAGTAAGGGCTGAATCCCTTTATTCTTAAAAGCACTGCCACAAAGGACGGGAACCAGGTCAAGACTCAGTGTTGCCTTCCTGAGAGCAGAATAAATCTCTTCAGGTGACACCGGTTTGTTCTCCAGGTATTTTCCCATGATGCCCTCATCAAAGTCGGCCAACTTTTCGAGGAGCACCATATGTGCGGCCGTGAATTTTTGCTTATAACTCTCAGGGATCTCAAGTTCCCTTACTTCCTGCCCGAGTGAACTCTCGTCGAAGATGAGCATTTTCCCTTCAACAAGGTCAATAACTCCTTCAAATTCAGACTCACAACCAACAGGAATTTGCACAGCGACAGGGTTTGCCCCAAGTCGGTCTGCTATCATTTTAAGACTGCGATCAAAATCAGCCCCAACACGATCCATCTTGTTAATAAATGCAACTCGAGGAATAGAATACTTATCTGCCTGCCTCCACACCGTTTCCGACTGGGGTTCAACCCCTCCAACGGCACAAAAGACAGCAACTACTCCATCCAAAACCCTTAAGCAACGCTCAACTTCAATCGTAAAGTCAACATGCCCAGGTGTATCAATAATATTTATTTTGCGATGATGCCAGAAACAGGTAGTTGCAGCTGAGGTGATCGTAATTCCTCGTTCCTGCTCCTGCTCCATCCAGTCCATAACGGCATTGCCGTCATGGACCTCACCAATCTTGTGCGATCGACCGGTATAGTAAAGAATTCGTTCAGTCGTCGTTGTTTTTCCGGCATCAATATGGGCCATTATCCCTATATTGCGCACATTGGACAGATCCTCACGCACGGCCATCAACATTCCTCAAACCAATAAAAAACTTTTGACGGCCCTAACCTTATACTACACCAATACTACACACCACTCGTCATGGCACAATACACTTTACCAGCGATAATGAGCAAATGCCTTATTGGCCTCAGCCATACGATGCGTATCGTCGCGTTTCTTTACAGCGGCGCCACGATTGTTAAATGCATCCATCAGTTCTGCCGCAAGCTTTTCAGCCATAGACTTTCCGGAGCGTGCCTTGGCATAGCTTATAATCCATCGCATCGCCAGAGCGTTTCTTCTTGATTGTCTAACTTCCATCGGAACCTGATAGGTCGCTCCACCAACACGACGGGACTTAACCTCGACTTTGGGACGAACCTTCTCCATGGCTTCTTCAAAAACAGTCAGAGGATCACCCTCGGTCACCTTGGCTGCAATAATATCCATCGCCCCATACAATATATGCTGAGCAACACTTTTTTTTCCTCGCTCCATAATCCCGTTGGTAAACTTACTCACCAAAACAGAATTATAACGAGGATCTGGATCAATTTGTCTCTTTTCTACTATTTTTCTACGTGGCATCTTTATCCTCTTTCATCAGCAGAAACAACCTGTTAGCAACCTATTACTTGGGCCGCTTCGCACCATATTTCGAACGCCCTTGCCGTCTATTTGAAACCCCAAGGGTATCAAGGGTACCACGAACAATATGGTATCGAACACCAGGTAAATCTTTCACGCGCCCCCCCCTGATCAACACCACAGAATGCTCCTGCAGATTATGCCCAATTCCAGGAATATACGATGTCACCTCAATCCCGTTGGTCAATCTCACTCTTGCCACTTTACGTAACGCCGAGTTTGGTTTCTTGGGAGTCGTCGTATATACTCGAACACAAACACCACGTTTCTGGGGACAACCTTTTAACGCTGGTGTATTTGTTTTTTTAACTAATTTTTTTCTGCCCTGTCGAACGAGCTGATTAATTGTTGGCATTACTTTTACTGCTCCTGTTCGATTACCTTACTTTTATTATTCTTGACAACTGTACTCAGTTACAGAACTTATTTTCAACATCTATGAGCACTACAAACTATATTCACAAAAAAAGAAATTTTACTCCGAAGTCATGCATGTGTCAACACAAAAAAGAATATAGGAGTAGAATAGTTCCTTTATCCTATACGTTGCCATGCAATCCTGTTCCGGCCGAAATCAGCCTTCCCATAATAACATTTTCCTTCAACCCGGCCAGCTCGTCAACCTTGCCCGCCATAGCCGCATTAGTCAGCACCTTGGTTGTCTCCTGAAATGAAGCTGCAGAGATAAAACTTTCTGTGGACAGCGAGGCCTTGGTAACACCTAACAATAACGGCTCGGCAACTGCTGGCGCCTTGCCCTCAGCAAAAAGACGCTCCCGTTCTTCTTCAAATTTCCACCATTCTACCTGTTCACCAATCATAAAGCGAGAATCACCGGCATTGCTGATCTGCACTCTCTTCAGCATCTGGCGGACAATAACTTCAATATGTTTGTCATTGATCTTCACACCTTGCAACCGATAAACCTCCTGCACCTCATTTACCAGAAATTTAGCCAGCTCTTTTACTCCCAGAACCCGCAAGATGTCATTGGGAAGAACGACCCCTTCCATTAATGGTTCGCCAGCCTGCACATAATCACCTTCATGGACAATGGTATGCTTGGCCTTGGGAAGAAGATACTCCTCAGCTTCTCCGTATTCAGGGGTCACAATAACCCGCCGCTTACCCTTCAATTCCTTACCAAAACTTACCCGTCCATCAATCTCAGAGATAATGGCCGGATCTTTCGATTTCCGCACCTCAAACAATTCAGCAACCCGTGGCAAACCACCAGTAATATCTTTTGTTTTGGAAGATTCACGAGGAATCTTGCCGACGATGGCCCCAGGTTCAATAACTGCGCCTTCATCAACAGCAATAAAAGATCCTACCGGCAGACTATAGCGAGCGAAGGATTCCGAGTTTGGCAGTTTAAGGGTTTTCCCTTTGTCATTTTTAACACTGATACGTGGGTTCAACTGGGCCGAGGCAGTCGAATGAACAATAACCTTACTGGACTTACCAGTAACCCCATCCAACTTCTCCTGCATGGTAATACCTTCAATGATATCACCATACTTGATTACACCGCCGACCTCACTCACAATGGGAATGGTATAGGCGTCCCATTTGGCAAGAATCATACCGGCCTCAGCAACCTCTCCTTCCTTGACAAAGATCTGAGCGCCATAGTTTACTTTATAACGCTCACGATCTCGGCCTAACTCATCCTTGATGCTGATTTCCGCATTCCGGTTCATGACAATCTTAACCCCAAGATTGTTTTCAACATAATGCATGTTTTTAAACACAACCAGACCGCCACGCTGTGTCTGAACTTCGGCCTGTTCAATGGCACGACTTGCGGTACCACCAATGTGGAATGTCCGCATGGTTAACTGCGTACCAGGCTCACCAATAGACTGCGCGGCTATGATACCAACGGCCTCACCGATATTCACCATATGCCCACGACCAAGATCGCGGCCATAACAGGCAGCACAAACACCGCGACGAGACCGACAGGTGAGGACCGAGCGAATTTGCACTCGGTCAATCCCCGCCTCATTAATCTCTTTAACCTTTGACTCAGTGATTTCTTCACCTTCTGCTACAATCACTGCACCACTATAAGGATCAACCACCGCCTCCAAAGCCACACGACCAAGAATACGATCGCCAAGAGGAACAATGACATCGCCACCGTCCATCAATGGTTCAGCAATAATTCCATCAAGAGTCTGACAGTCCGCCTCAATAATCGTTGCATCCTGTGCAACATCAACCAGTCTTCTGGTAAGATATCCAGAGTTGGCAGTCTTCAAGGCTGTATCCGCCAGCCCTTTACGAGCTCCATGCGTCGAGATGAAATACTCAAGCACCCCAAGTCCTTCCCGGAAATTGGCCTTGATCGGGGTTTCAATAATAGCCCCCGATGGTTTTGCCATCAAACCACGCATGCCCGCAAGCTGCCTGATCTGATCCCTTGACCCCCTGGCTCCGGAGTCCGCCATGATAAAAATAGAGTTAAAACTTGGGGTCTCTATCAGATTATTCTCGCGATCACGAACATAATCAACCTTGATTCCCTCCATCATCTCATTGGCAACATCCTCACTCACCTTGGACCAGATATCAACAACCTTATTGTATTTCTCACCGGAGGTAATCAGGCCATCGGAGTACTGCTGACCAACGTCCATAACATCCTTTTCGGCTTTTTCGATCAAATCTTCTTTACTGGTTGGAACCTTCATATCATTGATACAAATGGAAATTCCAGCCCGGGTGGCATATTCATAGCCCATATCTTTCAGGCGATCGGCCAGGATAACTGTTTCCTTTGTTCCACCGTGCCGGTATGTATAATCAATGAGTTGCGCTAAAGCCTTTTTGGTCATCACTTTATTGATTTCGGCAAAAGGAATTACATCCGGCAACAACCCACCTAACAAGATCCGCCCCATGGTAGTATCAACAATCTTACCATCCATCCGTACCTTGATCTTAGCCTGTAAATGCACTATTTCGTAATCATAAGCAATTTTTGCTTCAGTCGGGCTGGAAAAAATCTTGCCTTCACCCGCGGCATTTATCCGTTCGCGGCTCATATAATAGAGGCCGAGGACAATATCCTGTGAAGGAATAATAACCGGTTCACCATTGGCAGGAGAAAGGATATTATTAGATGACATCATCAGAACCCGTGCCTCAACCTGAGCCTCAACAGACAGGGGGACATGAACAGCCATCTGATCTCCGTCAAAGTCAGCATTAAAGGCAGCGCAAACCAGAGGATGCAGTTGGATAGCCTTCCCTTCAATAAGCAGGGCCTCAAAGGCCTGCATGCCCAGACGAT
This sequence comes from Desulfobulbaceae bacterium, assembly GCA_031390685.1. Lineage (GTDB taxonomy): Bacteria > Desulfobacterota > Desulfobulbia > Desulfobulbales > Desulfocapsaceae > UBA2270. The sequence goes on along the minus strand of JANMTN010000207.1, from coordinate 850 downwards.
GGAGTGTTGGAGCCCTGTTAAGAATCACCGGATATTCAGTGACTACCTCTTCAAGAACATCCCAGACCTCTTTGGTTCCTTTCTCCACCATTTTTCTCGCACTTTTGATGGTGGTAACAAAACCCTTGCTTTCAAGCTTGTTGTAGATAAAAGGCTTGAACAGCTCCAAGGCCATTTTTTTAGGGATACCACATTGGTGAAGACGCAGATGAGGACCCACAACAATGACGGAACGACCGGAATAATCAACACGTTTTCCCAGAAGATTCTGTCGGAACCGACCCTGCTTGCCTTTGAGCATGTCAGAAAGCGACTTCAGAGGACGTTTATTGGCTCCGGTAATAACCCGGCCGCGACGACCATTATCAAAAAGGACATCAACAGCCTCCTGAAGCATCCGCTTCTCATTGCGAACGATAATATCCGGGGCATCCAGCTCGAGCAATCGCTTCAAACGGTTATTTCTGTTAATAACCCGACGATACAAATCATTGAGATCCGAGGTGGCAAAACGTCCGCCTTCCAAGGGAACAAGGGGACGCAGGTCTGGCGGCAGTACGGGAATAACCTCAAGCACCATCCACTCAGGTTTATTGCCGGAATCACGAAAAGCCTCGATCACAAACAATCGTTTATACAGCTTCTGCCTTTTGGTCTTTGAACTGGTCGCAGCCATCTCTGCTCGCAACTGCGCAGACAAGGTAACCAAATCTTGCCGGGCCAGAAGCTCTCTAATGGCCTCAGCGCCAATGGCAACCTGAAATTGACCAGGATAGGTCTCTCGATACTCCCGATACTTCTCCTCAGTCAGCAGACTACAAACAGGAATGGAGTCGACATTCGAATCAAC
>JANMTN010000206.1:0-4074 GCA_031390685.1 Desulfobulbaceae bacterium | reverse complement strand
TATACGACACCTCGCCAGCCCGCTTCCAGTTTTTCTTCTTAATGGAAGAAAGAATAAAATTTTTCAATGAGTCACGTTGCAACTTGCCGCTGAAATAAAACACCCCGCCGGTAAAGGAGTCAGTGCGAACAGCCAGGCTTTTTTTGTGGTCATATTTCATATCAGTGGGAAGCTCAATATCACGATACTCCCCGACAAAATTGGATAATGCCGGAAGGTTTTCCATCGGAGGCAGGGTGTCGCTGCTGTTCCCCATAGGCGCACAACTACTCACCAGCAGCATGGAAACTACAAGCAGAAAAAAAACTACCTTGTTTTGTGATTTCGTGTATCGCATAATGCATTCTCCCTTGTCAAAAAAAAAATCAGTTTTTATACTCTACGCCGTTGCAAGAAAATAAAATTAGTCGTCGGGATGTCAAAAACAGCAGAATGAACCGTAACGAAATAGTCAAAAGAGTAACGATTATTTCATAATAAATCCTAACCATAAAGTTATAGTTAGTTTAAAGATCCCAGTTTGTCGAGAAGATTCTTGGTTACAGGCGCCACCAAATGATACAGCACCCTGCTCCTACAAATCGATCCCGCCAATACACATATATTTGATCTCCAGATACGCATCAATGCCATATTTTGACCCTTCACGCCCTATGCCTGACTCCTTCATTCCGCCAAATGGCGCGGCCTCGGAAGAAAGGATCCCGGTATTCACACCTACCATACCATATTCCAGGGCCTCAGTAACACGCCAGGCCCTGCCGATATCACGGCTATAAAAATAAGAGGCCAGCCCATATTGAGAATCATTGGCCATCCTGACCGCATCCGCTTCTTCTTTAAAGACAAAAAGCGGAGCCACTGGACCGAAGGTCTCTTCCCGGGCTATCCTCATTTCACTGGTCACATCCACAAGCACTGTTGGTTCAAAGAAAAAACCATTGCCACTAATCCGCTTTCCGCCAACTACCAGCCTGGCCCCTTTCTGCAGGGCATCCTGAATCTGCGCCTCCACCTTGATCACCGCGTTCAGATCAATAAGCGGCCCCTGGTTATTTCCCGTTTCCACCCCTGGTCCCACCCGGAACTCAGAACGGACCGCAGCGGCCAACTTGAAGGCAAAGGCCTCATAAACTCCTTCCTGCACGAGAAAACGGTTGGCGCAGACACAGGTCTGCCCTGAATTCCGATACTTGGAGGCCAGGGCCCCGGCCACCGCCAGATCAAGATCGGCGTCATCAAAGACGATAAAAGGGGCATGGCCGCCAAGTTCCAGGGAAATCTTCTTCACCGTGCTGGCACAGGCAGCCATAAGCAGTTTTCCCACAGGCGTAGAGCCGGTAAAACTCAGCTTGCGCACCAGAGGATTATGGGTCAGTTCGCCCCCAATTTCAGCGGCCGGACCTGTAATCACATTAAATACGCCGCGGGGAAAGCCGGCGCGGTCAGCAAGCTCGGCCAGGGCCAGGGCAGACAGAGGAGTCTGGGCGGCCGGCTTGACAATTACCGGGCAGCCTGCGGCCAAGGCGGGCGCAGCCTTACGGCTGATCATGGCGGAGGGGAAATTCCAGGGGGTGATGGCAGCACAGACCCCCACCGGTTCCTTAAGGACAATAATCCGTTTTCCTTTCTGGGTCGTGGGGATGGTATCGCCATAAATCCGCTTGGCCTCTTCCGCGAACCACTCGATATAGGACGCTCCGGACAGAACCTCTCCCACGGCCTCGGCCAGTGGTTTCCCCTGTTCGCGGGTCATGATCATGGCCAGATCGTCCTGGTGCTCAACAATCAGGGCATGCCAGCGTTTCATAATCACGGAACGTTCTTTGGCTGTCAGGGCCTTCCAGCCAGGATAGGCCGCACTGGCTGCCGCAACAGTCTGCCTGGTCGCCTCCTGCCCAAGAGACGGCACCCTCCCAATAACTTTGCCATCCGCAGGATCAAGGACCTCAAAGGACTCTTTCGCCGAAACCCAGGTACCATCAATATAACATTCCTGCCTGAACAAGGCAGGGTCTTTCAATTTCATTACTCTCACCTCACACTGAAAACACCAACAATAAAAACGCTTTTCCCCATCCGAAACGTCAGGAGAAACTCATTGTTATTCTGTAATTTACCATCGTTATCTATTCTCTTACCCATTCAGATGACAAGATCATTTTATCACAATAACTGGTTATCCGCTGCCTGATCAAACAAATAGAGCCAGTATTCATTATTCATGATATTCTATCACCCTATTCAGAATATCTTAATTTACCAAACAAATACTATACAATGAAATTGTATTTTAATACTATCCCTACTTTTATGAAATTAAAAAACACTATAAAATCAGTACCTTTTCATTGAAGAGAATAATCTGAAAGAGTGCCGTTCACTCCTTGACAACTACTCATCAATTCAACCACAGCTCCCGCCCATCATGGCCGCAACTTCAAACAGTATCACCATCACCGACGAGCCTATTCGCCTAGGACAATTCCTGAAACTGGCCAATCTGGTTCAAGATGGACTGGAGGCAAAGATTCAGATACAAAATGGTGAAGTATGGGTAAATGGTGCTGTGGAAACAAGACGCGGCAGAAAGCTGACCCACGGAGACCAGGTCATGATGGGAAGCACACTGTATCTGATACAGTGTGCAAAGCACGTATAAAAGGTATCGGCGGAAAGAAACAGGCCTTCGGGCAATAACCCCTGGACCTCAATCCACCAATGGAATAATTGAATAAATCCGGACCTTTTTATCCAGACCTCGAAGCAACCTGGTCTTTTTCTCCTGAACCGTAATCATGCCCGCCACATCACTATAAACTGAATCGGTAATAAGAATCTGGTCGGCCACCGTATCCGCGGCAAGACGCTGCGCGATATTTACAGCGGCGCCAACCACCGTATAATCAAGACGACGCCCGGAACCCACATTTCCCAGATACATATCCCCACGGCTTATCCCAATCCCCAGTCCTATCTGCATAAAAAGTTCTGACTTCATGGCCCACCTGGCACGCAAGGCCTCAAATCCCTTCTGGATTTCAATGGCAGCGTGCACGGCAGACTGATTGGGTGAGTCCAGCGACACCGGTGCACCAAAGATTGCCAGGGCGGCATCACCGATAAACTTATCAAGAGTGCCCTGCCTTAACGAGATAACATCTGCCACAAGATCAAAAAACTCCGTTAAAAACTTCTGCGAATCCTGTAAGTTTAAATGTTGCACCAGAAATGTAAAATTGCGGATATCAGCAAACAGAACGGTAATCTCCCGGACCTCGCCGACAACCGCCAACATGGCATCCTGTCGGTTCAACAGGATCGCAGCCACTTCCGGGGCCATATAACGCTCAAACAGGGTCTGCATCTTCAAGACCTGTTTCTTTAAACGGATATTTTCCTCTTGCAGATCAGATTCAGCAAGCACCCCCTTCACAACCCGCAACAAATCCCATGACTGTAACGGCTTGGCAAGCACCCTGCTGAATCCTTTATCCATGGCCTCAATAGCCATAGCCCTCGTCAGGTCTCCACTCACCAGGATCCCTTTCATAGAAAGACAAATCTGGCTGATAGTTTCAAAGGTCTCAATCCCATTCATTCCCGGCAACATGGCATCAATAATGGCCAGATCAAAACGCGACGCCATAGCCAGTTCCACAGCCTGTTCTCCACTATAGGCGCAAACAACCTGGTGACCGGCATGAGTCAGAATACTCCTGCTCACGTCCGCCACCATCACCTCATCGTCAATCACTATAATTTTTCGAGACTGCATCCAGCTTTCCTTTACTCGCATGCTTCCATTGAGAAAATGACATCCTCTTTTAACCAGTCAAAAATTTTAAAAAGTATCAAAAAGATAGTACCATCCACAACTGCTCGTTTCAAGGGGAAGGAAGATCAAAAAAAGAAAAAACGGCAATGACTCCTTATCTCTGCCTGTCACACCTGTTGCATTTTGCCTGCTTTTCTTTCTGACAAACCAACAATGAGCGTGCCACTTTCAGCTCTTTCATTTGGACTTTATTTCCCCTTTCGGGTATGCAATAATCAAGCTGGTTTACATTCGCA